>JALZUV010000086.1 GCA_023301245.1 Rickettsiales bacterium | reverse complement strand
GTACATGATAATTGAGCAATGTGCCAACACATTGAGCAACGGGTAAACGTGCCGTCAAGGACGGCGGGCGATCATGGGAGCACGAGCATCGATCAGACGAGCACGGGTAATCGGCAACCAGGGGTGTAGTGGGCAGGCAAACGGGGCAACGTTCAGACGCGGGAACTGGCAACGGGCAACAAGGGCGCAGCCGGAACACCGACGAACACCGGCAACATGCAGACGAAACACAAACGAGCAGAGCACGCTGGCAGCTTACATACATACCAGCGTGTATAACATGCTACCCTCCGTACCTACACACCGATGGCATTTGTATCATGCATGCTTGTCGACAAGCTTCGTGCATCCATGCGTAATCCACGCGCAAAGCTTCGGTTGTGAAGCTTGCAATAATGTAACAAGGAAATAATAATGCACGCATATCGTGACGAGCAGCCATGCCTTGATCACGCGCAAACATGGAGCTGGCGAGAAAACATTGAGTTGGTTTGATCACGGGTCAACATGTTTTGCTCACCAGCAAACCTCTACCGCCTGCTCACCAGCAAACGCTGAGTTGCATTTGATCACGAGCAAACATGGTTTTACTCGTGAGCAAACATTTCCAGCTTGCTCAGCATCAAACGTTAAGTTGCAGTGATGAGCAAACCTAGTTTTGCTCACGACTAAACATCCTCAGTTTGCTCGCAAGCTGAATTTGAAAACGAGCAAACATAGTTTTGCACACGAGCAAATATCTGCAGGTTGCTCACTAGCAATCACTGAGCTGCATATGATCACGAGTAAATATGGTTTTGTCAGCCTGCTCAGCAGCAAACGTTGAGTTGCATTTGATGAGCAAACTTAGTTTTACTCATGAGCAAACATCCCCAGCTTGCTCGCCAGCAAACGTTTAGTTGCATTGAAAAACGAGCAAACATGGCGTTGAACACGAGCAAATATCTGCAGGTTGCTCACCAGCAATCATTGAGTTGCATTTGATCGCGAGAAAACATAGTTTTGTCAGCTTGCTCCGCAGCAAACGTTAAGTTGCACTTGATGAGCAAACCAAGTTTTGCTCGTGAGTAAACATCATCAGCTAGCTTGCCAGCAAAGGTTTAGTTGTGAATTTGGAAACGAGCAAAAATGGTTTTCCACACGAGCAAACATCTGCAGGTTCCTTACCAGCAATCATTGCTTTATTTGGTGTCGCGCCATGAGCAATCGTGAAAGCGAACTCGAGGAAGCACCCGGTGCCCCTCCGTCCTGGCGATTGCGCTCGCTCGGGTGCCTTGCATGTGGCACATTCGTGACGATGGACGTTTGGGGCTATATATTAATAGTAGCGAGCCTACATTCCTGGCTCCCCTGCCGGGAATTGAACCCAGGTCTCATGAGGGAAAGTCATAAATCCTAACCATTGGACTACAAGGGAATGACACGTTCGTGACGACGGACGCATTGGCGCTATATATTAATAGTAGCAAGCATACATTCCTGCAAACAACGGCGCGACTACAAGCACGCATGTACGGGCGACAACCGAGCATGGATGCATGCTCGCCTTCATTGTAAGCATTTAAAGTTAGATTTGATCACCGAGAAACCATCTCCATCTTGGTCATGCGCAAACATGGAGTTGATTTACATACATTCCTGCGTACAGCAGACGTCGAGCGCGATTGCAAGCACGCATTCACGAACGAGAATCCAGAATGCTTGCATGTATGCATCGCCTACAATTTTCAGCATGCGCGCCATCGAGCGTATCTTGATACTTATTTATTACTACCTTGTTGAAATTGTATACATCGTTGAGAATGTATAAGATGATATGCGTTGAGGTGTACATGAATACATACGTTGAGGATGTAAACATGGCAACATTTTTTGGGTTGGCTGCGCCATTAGCACCATGGCATCTCTCATTGCATACCTCCCCGGTACGTCCCTCGTCCGCTTGTGCCCGCAGCGGCTGCTCACGCGCTAACGCCAACGACACACCCATGAGCAATCAATCACCCCTCCACCTCAACCTGTCTCTGTCACAGGAGACACCAGAATATACACCGTGGTTTACCTCGAGCCAACCTGATGAAACGTTGTTACCCTCCTTAAATTATTACTTCATTAGTGTAAACACGGCACTATAATATTATATATCTGCAAATTAAATGTAGACTGAGGGATAGGCAATGTCCTACCGTAGTATAGTTAACTATATCTGTACTTTACATTCACAGGCCGTGTATCTGTTTCGTGTGTTGATTCTTCTTTGTTACTCATGCTCTTATAGATAATTGATGGGTAGCGTTCTGCTTTATTTATGATTTAGTATTAATCGTAGGGGGGCAAACATTCATTTGTCTAGAGGGAAAACGCGACCAGCCACCAGCCTTCGCCTGGTCTTGCAGGGCCAAAGTGGCATGTGATCCTTTTCGGTTGGTTGGTTGTGTCGCTAGCACGATGGTACCCATTTTCTCTCCCATATACTCCTTCCTCCCTCTCTCGTTTGGTTTCCTCTGTTCTACCAGTTATCCTTAGTTCCATTTATCGAGGGGCGCTGCTGGTGGTGTCTGTATTCCCCAAA
>JALZUV010000085.1 GCA_023301245.1 Rickettsiales bacterium | reverse complement strand
TTGTAAACTTTAGGGTCAAATAATGTCTCAAAATTCTTTTGTACAGGCTCGCCCTTAGCAACTTCTTTATTCGGATACCAATGACCGCTATCGTAACATGTATCGGCACATTCTGCGACCTCAGTCGGACGATATTTAACGTCATCCTTTAGCGTCTCCGCTAGTACGATAGGTTTTGTATACTCTGAGCCATCTAGTTTTTTCCGCTCCGCTCGGAACGCTTGAACGACAGCGCGATGCACGGGAGTAGGAGCTTCGGGGGTAGAGTCAATTCGTACTCCTCGAAAGCCTAGTTTTGCCATTTCTTGCACATAGGGTATGAGGATTTTATCCTGAATATAGGCGCGCGCCTTAGGGTCCGAGTAGTTGAATTTTACCGTATCGTCCCATACTTGTTTGGGGTCTGTATAAAGTGGGAGGTGATTTTCATCAAGCCCATGAATACCTATTTTACCAGTAGATTTATGAGTTAATAGTAACTCAATTCCTAGTTTTTTAGCATCTTCGATATAAGGCGAATCTGGAGATAGCTGGCCTTGTACCAAATCAAACATCGGCACGATACCATGTCTTTGTGCTTCAGCAGTAAAGTTTTGCACTTGCTGACCGAGTTCTGTTACTTGTTCCCCTTCAAAAAATGCTCCAGCCTTACCTGCAAACATTGCAGGGTTAGATTGCGACATATCTGCCGTAGCATAGAGGCTTCCCACTTCGCCAGTACTCTTTGGGTAGGCGCCGATTTTATAAAAAGGGTTGAGATAAATTGAATTAAATTTCATCTCCGCGATGCGTGGCAAATCTTCTGTGAGTGCTTCGAACGCTGACTTCCCATTTTCAGCGTGAGCGTAGTTTCGCAGCCATGCATTATAAATGCTTAAAGGCTTGGTTGAGTCAGGGAGTGTATTAGTGGGGTTCATCGTTTAGTAGGTCTATCTCTATTTAATAATGTCTGAGTTTATTCTAGCTGAGAATAATGAATATTCTCTTAAAGCCTAAGCTTACGATATATGAGGCTGTTGGGCCTGTTTTTCCGCCAATAGACGTTTCGTTTCGACTAACTGTTCGTGCGATTCGTGGTTCTGAGTTTTATCCGTCCATTTAGAGGTTTCGGGGACGGGTTTCGATGTTACTTCTTTCACCGTTTCGATAGATGCGATTGGCGCAGGGGCGATAGGAGAATCAATAAACGGGCTATCGTTAAAGCTATTCACACGTTCGCGTAATGCAGTAATAATTTTCTCTGCAGGCTCGGAAATTTTAGGATGAGTCGATAAATAATGCCCCATTTGCAGCGTCATTTCTTCGCGCTTTGTAACATCTTTGATGTTGAGTAAGCTCTCGGCAGCAGCAGCATAAACTTCGTTAAATGCATCTTTGTTTTCTTCTGCAGATGCTGTCTTTTTTGCGACAAAACGTAGCAAGGTAGCGCCTGTGTAGAAAGTGGCGACGAGGTAAAGTAGAGCAGTTTTTAACTTGCCACCTCTATCAATTTTTGCGTTAGATTCTTGTAGGTTGCCAATTTTTAATACACTTTTTGCGGCGGCTTGAGTATCAGCGCTTTTAAAGTTCTTTGCAAAATTTTCAGCAGGTTGACCGTTAGAATCTAAGCCATTTTCTCCCTGAAGTTTTGAGTATTTATCGTTAAAGTCAGTCTCTAGCTTGGCTGCTTTATCTTTATCAAATGGGTCAGTAAAGCGCTTAAAGAAATTGCTCTTCTTCGCATGTTCTTTGTGCAATTCTTCTGCAATATTGCTAGCTTCTAAAAAGTTCTTTTGTGTTGTTAGCGCTGTGCCACTGTTATTCGTAAATAGGTCACGGGTAGCGAAGTTTTTGCTACCAAGAATTGAATAATGCTTTTTTAATTCAGCGTTATTATTCGCCTTATTATTTGCCTCAATTTTTGTATTATTATAGGCCGAATAAAATAGAGCGAACGGATCGGTAAAGTTAGTGGCCGCTGCAATTTGCATTGGATTTGCATCGATAAAAGAAAATACCTTCGAGAAGATTCCTTTACGCTCTAATTGCTCTGGATTTTGTTTTTTCTCCGAACCAAAAATTTGTAAACCTGCGCCAAACATGCTGGTAGCACCTGCAACCACAAAGCCAGTGTTTTTATCTTCCAAACCAATTTGAATTTGGTTGAGGTTACCCATCGCACCAAAGGCATTTGCAATTTGGAAGCTTCGTTTCTTCATGAAATTATTGAAACCTTCAGCACCTGAAACTTCATCAGTGCGGGCTTTTACAAAGTCATTCTCAACGCCTTGGCTCCATAAATAGTTTTTGAAATCTTGCATTACGGGGTCAGCGGTGACGCTTTTATCAGTTCCGTAAGTGGCAATCACGGCATCGGCGGCAGTGTATTTCCATGCTGTACCAAAAAACTTCCAATCCTTTGTGAGGGCGGATATTGAACCCATAGAAATATGGCCGAGTAAGCCAGAAACAGCAGCTAAACGAATTGCATAGCGGCGTACAAATTTCTTTATTTGACCTGTTCTTTCATTTTTTTCATTGTCGTTGATTTTAATTTTCGGAGCGATTTTTTCGCTTACTAAATTTTCGCGTTTTAGAATATCAACTAATTTATCGGCTTTTTTAAAGCCGTAAGCAACCAGCACTTGCTGGCCGTCGCGGATATCGGGGTAGGCGGTAATGCCGTGTTTTTCTAACTTTAAGGGGAGGTCCTTAAATTGGCCATTAGCGATAGATTTATTCGGGTAGATAACCGCATCTTCACGCCCAAATGAGTTGGGCGCTACTTCTATTTGGGATAATAAATCTTCTGATTTATTCCATGTATAGACGGCAGTTGGCATGGCTTGAAATTAATCCTTATCTGTAATGCTTTATCAGCACTGTTGTTTACTTAAGGTTAATTATAGCTAATGAATGTTACAGGCTGATGACGAAACACCAAAAAATTAGCCTCGATGAGCAAATTTATTTGCAGATTGATCAGGTACGGACATCGCTTCTTTCGTCCAGTTCTTGCCCTTTGCGGCAATAACATCTTTATATGCAGCCACGTAAGTTTGTGCGCTCTTTGCCCATGAGTTATCTTTATTGATACAATTGCACTGTATCTCTTTCCATTTTTCTGGCTCGGTTTGAAGCGTGTCTATGGCTTTTTGTGTGGCCGCGAGTAGCGATTCTTTATCGAATTTATCAAAACGAAATCCTGTTTTTCCCTGAGTTACAGTATCAGCGAGCCCACCAGTGCTACGCACGATAGGCACTGCGCCCACGCTTTGTGCCTCTAGTTGGGTCAGGCCGCATGGCTCGCTTAAGCTCGGCACTAAAGTTGCATCAGAACCTAAAAAGGTTTCCTTGGCGTTAATCCAACCTGTTAATTTCACAAAATTAGGATGTTTTGCCGCCGCTTGCTTAAGCGCGGAGACAATAGATGGATCGTGGCCTGCGCCGCCAATAACAAGGTTCCATCCTTGCTCTACCATGCCATCAATTGCTTCAGCACATAAGCCCATTCCTTTGGCATGTTCCATACGAGTGGCGATGCCGATGGTTGGACGCGATGGGTCTAACTCATATTCATCGCATAATTTTTGTTTGTGGGTAGATTTATTGGTTAAATCATTGGCTGTAAAGGCAGGGATGGCCGTTGTTGGTGTCCAGTTTTCTGGGTCGATACCATTCACAATTCCTTTAATTTTATCTTTGAATTCCTTGTCAAAATTAAGGCCTGCATAGCCGCCTTCTTCTAGCAATTCTTTTGCATAATTGGGGCTTACGGTATTTACATAATCGGCATTACCAATGGCCGACCACACTGGATTTGCTTTTCCAGCATATTCATAATGAGTTTTTGTGTGAATATCGTTTGGTAACCTCAAAAGGTACGTTGTTTTTTCATGCGGTAAGGGGCTTCCATCATATTCACCACGATGAATTGTGTAAGTGGATGGAACATTCTGAAAAGATTTAGGCAAAAGCGAAGGGTGGCTATGTTTTAAAATAGCAGGTAAATGTCCTGTTTGCCAATCGTGACAATTAACAATATCGGGTGCAACGCCTGCAAAATCGGCAGCTTGTGGGATGGCGCGACTAAAGCGGGCGAATCTTTCAGCGTCATCGCCGTGACCATAAATCTCTTCGGTGTCTCGGCTAAAATCAGGATGTTTTACAAATAAATACCGCACCCCATCTCGATGGGCTTCGCCTAAAGTAACGGAGGTTTCCGCCCCATCAAATGGAATACCAGTGACTTCACCTAATGTTTTAATATCGTGCTTTTTATCGATAGAAGGATACCAAGGGCTGATGACCGTTACTTCGTGTCCCAGTGCTGCTTGCGCAATAGGAAGGTCGCGCGTTACACTGGCTAGGCCGCCTGTAACACTATAAGGCTTCACCTCACTTGCGACATGCAAGATGCTAAGGTGATTTTTTGAGCCTTGAGTGAGTTTTTCAGAAAAACTCGTTAAGGGTGCACTATATTCAGTCAAACCAACTCTCCTAAAGTTACGTTGTGACCTTTATAATACTGAACGAATGTTAAGGTTTGATGAAGGCGTGGTTATTTTTCAATATGATGCTGATAGCTGACGCGTTTGGTGAGTAATCCACCGATAACGAGGAATACTCCGCCCACCACAATCATATAGCTGGAATCGCCTTCGAACATATATTCGACAAATAAGCCAGAAAGTAGCGCTACCAGCACTTGCGGAATCACGATAAACAGGTTGAATAATCCCATAAACACGCCCATCTTCCCTTCAGGAATGGAGCTGGCGAGCATGGCATAGGGCATGGATAAAATAGATGCCCACGCAATACCGACACCGAACATAGAGAGCATTAACATGTTAGGCGTTGAAAGGAATGGCACCACGCCAAGGGCGACTCCGCCAATTACAAGACATACCCCGTGGATAAGTTTGGGCGAATAGCGTTGCACTAGTGCAATGAGCGCAAATGCCATCACTAATGCGACTCCGTTATAAACCGAGAAACAAACCCCCGCCCAGCTTGCGCCTTCTTGATAGAGCGGGTCGGACGCATCGACCGCGCCGAACACTTTACGCGCCACCGTGGGTACAAAGAAGGTCCACATAGCGAATAACGCCGCCCAGCTAAACACCTGTACCCATGCTAGTTGGCGCATGACATCTGGCATATTGCCAAGCGAGCCGAGGATTTCTTTTGCACCATTCATAAGGCCTTTGCCTTTTGCTTTTTCGGCCTTGAAGGCTTCCAAATCTTCGGGCGGATATTCTTTGGTCGTGCATACGGTGTAAATAACGCAAATTAATAATACTGCCGCACCAATGTAAAATGCCCATTCCACCGTTTGGGGAATCGCGCGTTCGGGCGAAGTTTCCGCCGACATGCCAAACCAGTTTGCTAACATCCATGGCAGCGCCGAAGAAACCATCGCGCCAATACCGATTAAAACCGTTTGGATGGAAAAGCCGCGTGCTTGTTGTTTTTTAGGCAGTAGGTCGGCGACAAAGGCGCGAAACGGCTGCATGGCGGTGTTAATCGCGCCATCTAAAACCCACAATAAACCAACGGCCATCCATAGCGCCGAACTGTTGGGCATGAGTACGAGTGCGATGGAAGAAATAACTGCGCCAATCACAAAATACGGTTTGCGGCGACCCCAGCGTCCCCATGTTTTATCCGACATATGGCCGACGATGGGTTGCACTAATAAGCCTGTAAGCGGAGCGGCAATCCATAGGAGTGCTAATTGATGTTCTTGCGCACCGAGCATTTCGTAAATGGCGCTCATATTGGCCATTTGTAGGCCCCAGCCGAACTGGATGCCCATAAAGCCGAAGCTTATATTCCATATCTGCCAGAAGGACAGTGGCGTTTTAGCCGTGCTCGTTGCTTGTGTCATTTTTTACCCCTATTGCCAGCAACTTAGCCTTTTTAGACTGTAAAGAAAAGTGCGGAGTAAGGATTGATGATTTCTCCCGTATTTTCAAACGGCTGATTAGCGAGAGGTTTGCGCTGCGAATAACCCTCAAGCGCAAGCGGTTTTGCTGTAGCGCTAAGGTTGAAAACACAAAGCAATGTTTGCGTATTAGTCTTACGAATAAACCCAAGTAGCGGTGATGCTAAATTGAGTAACTCAACTTCACCCTCCAACAAGGCGGGTTGATCTTTGCGCCATGCGAAAAACTCGCGGTAATGGTTCAAAACAGAATCAGCATCATCTTCTTGCTCGCTGACGGCGCGCATACGATGTTCGTCAGGCACGGGAAGCCATGGTTTGGCCGCTTCTGTGAAGCCGCCATGGTCTTGCTGAGCTTGCCATGGCATGGGTGTGCGACAGCCATCGCGGCCTTTAAATTCTGGCCAAAATTCTAGGCCGTAAGGGTCGACAATATCTTCAAACGCCAAGTCTGCTTCGGGTAACCCTAGCTCATCGCCCTGATAAATACAGATAGAACCGCGCAGCGAAGTGAGTAAGCTAATGAGCAATTTTGCGAATTGATCTTCATAGCCTTCTTCGGCCTTCCAACGGGTGATAGGACGGGCGGCATCATGGTTCGAAAATGCCCAGCACGGCCAGCCTTCGCCGATGGAATCTTCCATCTTTTGTACGGTTTTATGAATATAATCAGCACCGAAATTATCGTTTAGAAAGTGGAAGCCATAGGCCATGTGCAGCGCATCATGCGTGGCAGTATAATCATGCATTAGGCTGTAGGCATCCAGTGCGCCAAGCTCGGCGATGCTGGTGGTCGCGCCATATTGATTCATCAAGCTGCGGCAGCGCTTTAGAAACGCCACCGTCTCTGGGCGCGATTGGTCGTACCTATGTTCTTGCATGCCGTAGGGGTTAATATCAGGCACATGGTCTTGCGGATTATTGATGTGATCGTGCGGCGGGTTATCGCGCAACTCGGTATCGTGGAAATAGAAATTACAGGCATCCATACGGAAGCCTTTCACGCCTTTTTTAAGCCAAAATTCCATCATTTTCAGCAGCTCTTCTTGTAGGGTTGGAGAGTGGAAATTAAGGTCAGGTTGTTCTTTTAAAAAGTTATGTAGGTAATATTGTTTGCGTGTGGTGTGCCACTGCCAGCTTGAGCCACCAAAGACCGAAATCCAGTTATTTGGCGGCGTGCCATCGGCTTTTGCATCGGCCCATACATACCAATCAGATTTATCATTATCGGCGCTGCTGGCGCTTTGTTTAAACCATTCATTTTGGTCAGACGTATGGTTAAGCACCATATCAATCATAATTTTCAAGCCCAGTGCATCGGCTTTTTCAACCAGCGCATCAAAGTCATCTAATGTGCCAAAAAGCGGGTCTACATCGTAAAAATCGGACACATCATAGCCGAAATCTTTCATCGGGCTTTTGAAAAAAGGCGATATCCAAATTGCATCCACGCCGAGGCTACCAATATGGTCGAGTTTTTGCGTAATGCCGCGCAAATCGCCCACACCATCGCCATTACTATCGGCAAAACTGCGTGGGTAAATTTGGTAAATTATGGCGCTACGCCACCAGTCATTTTGGGTCATTAAATGCGGCCTTTAGTTAAATGCAAATGCCCCATTTATGTGCCGCATATTGATGCAAGTTTCAATGTGATTGTTACAATTGCGTTACACGACTGTATTATAATGGTTTTTTAAGGGTGAATGCGCTATTATAAAACCGTGGAGAACCGTAATAAAATATTAAACTCATCGCTAAACGTGCAGGAGCCTCCTGCGCCGCAGTCGTTCTATGAGAGAAATAAGCTTCGTATTGCAGGGGCATTAAATGGCTTTGGCGATGTTGCATTGCTGTTGGATGGTTACACAAAAGAAAAAGATGATAGTGGTAAGGAAATTGACAAAAGCTGGTTGAAAGCAACCGGTTGGTTATACACGCTGGGGGCGGCGGTTATTACCTTTTTTGGTAAGGTTGATAAAGAACAAGAAATTAAAGAACTATCAAAACGCACCGCCGAATTTTTACAAAATAATGCAGATAATAAATCAGCGGATTTACAATCTACACAGATTGCTCAAGCAGAGGTGGGGGCGCTTACAAAAGCGAAACGATCATTGCAGCGTCATGCAGGGCAAGTGATGCTAGCTTTTTACACCGCAGGAGCAGCGACCTTGTTCGTTAGTGGTATAAAATCTTATAAAAACCCTCCAGCAGGTGGCACTAAAAAACCGATTGGCGATGTGCTGGTTGGCGGTATGTCGTTACTCATTAAAACGACCTCAATGCTATTGCCTGAAAAAGTGAAATCTATCGACAACACTCAAGCAGAAGATAAACAAGGCGGCGTGATTGGCTGGATTAAAGAAAAGCCAATGCGTTTATTTGGTTATGGCTCCATGCTGACAGAAGCCTTTTGGGGTTACCGCGCTTATGAGAAAAAGCAGCAGGGCAAAAATTGGAAATTAAGTGCGGCCACAGGCGCTGCTTATGCCGCATCAGATGTGGTGATTGCGACGGCTAATAAAGATTCGGCAAATGCGGCGGGTAAAATGAATCAAACAGAACAAGAAAATCTTGAAGAGATGGTAGCCGAAACCGTCGCCCATCAATCGGTGGAGCAACAAGAAGCACTGGCCGCGAAAACGGCGAGCTTCCTCGAAACGCAAGGCGCGGTGAATGGCAATGCAGATGAGCTTCGTCAATCTATCATGCAACGAGTAGAAAAAAGGTCAGATAAACAATGGGCAACTCGTGCTGAAGAAATGCCCGTCGCCGAGCATCAGCTTAGCTAGCCATTTTAAGTTTTTGGTTTAAGAAGCCAGTCATCAGCTGATTTAACTCTTGCTTATGCGTCACGTTTAATCCGTGCGGTGCGCCTTCAATCAGTTCTAATTGGCCATGTTTTAAATGTTCCATCGTGGCTTCGGCGCAAATGGCCGCAGGGCAAATTTGGTCGGCCTTGCCATGCACCACAAGTACGGGGATATCAATTTTTTGCAAATCTTCGCGGAAGTCTGTTTCGCCGAAAGCGATAATACAATCATGCATGGCTTTGGGCAATGCAGCCGCTGCTTGATGCGATAAGAAATCGAGGAACTCAGGGCTAACTTTATCTTTGTTATTTGCATAATCGACAAATGCTTCACGCCATCCGCCAATCAGTGCGTGGCGGTCATGGGTGACGCTATTGCGGAAACCATCAAGCTCACTCTTTTCAATGCCATTTGGGTTG
>JALZUV010000084.1 GCA_023301245.1 Rickettsiales bacterium | reverse complement strand
ATGCACCCGCAGCTTTTGCAGCAACGCCCAACGCGCCAGCCAAAGGGTGTTTCACACCCCTTGCTAACACACACCCTTGTTATCACACCCTCTGTATTCTGGTCGGGTTATGTTCATACTCACTCCATAGCAACCGGTACCGCTATCCCACCCTCTTGTTACCACACCCCCTGCAATCTGGCCGGGGTCTGTTAACTCTACGTATCAACCAATAATGCCGTTAGCACACCCCCTCCTTATCACACCCCCTCGTTACCACACCTCCCAGCTACGGGGCTCTCGTGCATGGTGTTTATCACCGGGGATGCGTTAGATAGCACACCCCCCTACAACAGCACACCCGGTGATAATATTTTTAAATGTCAAAATGTTATCACCGGGGTGTGCTTTCTTCCGTGTTATACGGTAGTACTGGCGGTTGACGTCAAAGCGCTGTTCTTGGTTTGTGCCAGGGACCCGACGCCCGACGACCCGACGACCGCGAGCTTGGTGGAGAGGGTAACGATGGCGCGGCCTCTACGCTCGAACCTTCCACCAATGAAGCCAGCGTAGACGTCGACTCGTCCGGCACCATCGAGGTAGGCGCGTGTGGCTACTATTGTAGAGCGTTTTTGAGGTGTGGTTTGTGATTGGAGTGATACATCGCGTTAACCCATTGCCGTAGGCGACGTCTTGTCTCATCGTGTTGTCTCTACGCAGTTGGTGTCGTGCTGCTCGCTGGGTGGTGTCGTGTCGTGGCATTCTCTCCATGGCAGGCTCTTGGGATTTACAAAATACTTGCATTGTTTTTTGTGTTTTTGAAATCCCTGTCGTGTAATTCTGTCTCCCTAAGCAACCATCGCCAACGATGCTTGTGCGCCTTCAAGTTTTTTTCCATGTGCTCCGAACTTGTTAGTTCGCAAGCGGATCCCCGTTGGCGTAATGTAGCTGTTGCTTCCAACGGTAGGAGGCCCAGAACGCCCGGTGACCAGCACGTCTGCCCTTCGCTTTCCCTCTGGCCTCAACTCGACCGCGACCCACTCGCTCCCAACTGTTATCTACACCCACTCTCTTGTCCGTCCCTCCGCAAAACCGTCCCTTTAGTCTGACCTCCGGATGAAGAAGAAATGGGCGGGAGACCCACGCGTGCGTTTCGCCCTGTCACCGGGGTCGAACTCTCAACCCCCGTCAATCCGGATAACAGAGATATCCACCATGTTTGATTCCGGAGACCTATTCGAGAAGGTGAACACTGGATTGGATACTGTACGTATGATGACGAGATGCCCGGTCTGCCAGATACTATTCTCGAGCCTGTCGGGTGTTGGAAACTTCAACCGCGTCAACTAAATAACTAACTAACCGCGTTTTGGGGACGGAGTACTTGGAACTAGTGTGGAATCGTTGTTGCAGTGGGTTGCAGGGTTAAGCGTAAACGGAGTTCGGTTGTGGATGATGACATAGCCGTGGTTGACTTCGTTTCCGCGTACAGCAGTAGTGCCGGTGGAGTCGTGTGCTTATTGCCGGTAGGGCTAGACTTCACAATAGATTCCCAGTTCTCCGTAAAGTAAATTTTCTGCGTATGATATGTAGGGCTATATATGAATCACAGTCGATTCATGTGATTCAATCGTCCGAAATATTCGATATCGGAATACAAATCTGGAGACGATTGTTTTGCGACAGAGCAGTGGTATGTATTGCTATCGTCGTTTTTCACCGGTTATATTGAGCCCCTCATCAGCCGGGAGGGAGTGGTTGGGGCTTGTTTTTCCCGCCTGGCTCGCTTCGCTCGTTCCAAACCATTCGAATTTCACGCAAGCTGATTTTGTTTTGTAGAATAATCGATTAATTGGCTCCACTGAAATCGAGTTTTGTTCAATCGGGCATGTGCTCCAGTCCACAGCGTTAGATTTACATGTGTATCCGTGGTGCTTGCTCCCTTGTCATCTTGTTTTTTCCCTCGGCGCCAGGTCATCGAGCTTACGCCGGGAACGCTGGTTGCAGCGGTATCTGCTCACGCGTTCGCTATCTCAACGGACAGCGACGTGAGCACCCCCGGGTTTTCCTCGCCTTGATGAATAACTACTACCAGTATATAGTACCATGATTCTGTGCTTAAAAGCGCTCCAATTTAGCACTTGGAGAACTGCACCCACGGTTTTTGAAGACAAAACTACTTGGAATTAGTGTGGAATAGTTTTCGGGCCCTACCGTCACGGCTGACTCTCATCCTGTTGTGTCCCTACGTGTCCGACGTGTTCGTGCTTGTCAACCAGAACACCTGGACGTTCATGGCGAGCAACCGCGCCGAACGCGACGAATGGATCACCGCGTTGGTCCACGCCATCCAAAAGGCGGATCACACGGCGACCCCAGATGGGGCCGGCGTTGTCTCTAAGATAGAAGCTTTCGCGGTCGAGGCGGATAACGTGAGTGTGGATACCGCCTTACGTTCTGACGTTTTTCCACGGCCGAGGTGGGTGTCGTGAGTGTAGATACCGTTTTTACGATGTTGGGTGTGGACGTTTACCGCAGTGCTGTGCTGGCATGTTAACTCTTAGGCT
>JALZUV010000083.1 GCA_023301245.1 Rickettsiales bacterium | reverse complement strand
CGAGAACGATGTTCCTTCGAGAAAGCTCGTGGAGCCAAAGTATGGATCTGCTTGCCTATGAATACAGCCTAGAATAGCTGTTACTTTTTCCCACTGATCGGAAAAAAGTTCATGGGTGTCCGGTAGCTCGACATCAGCAAGATCAGCGAGAGTCGGCAAGATATCCAGATAGCTGACTATCTTATCAATAGTGTGGCCCTTCTTGATCACTCCATCCCACTGCACATAAAAAGGGACTCGCACACCACCTTCATCCACAGTGCCCTTGAGACCTTTCATCCCAGCGTTATAAGACATCATTGGGTTACCCTCACCATCGGCACCTAATGTCACCTGTGGACGGCCATTAAAACCTTTCAAGCCACAACCAGTTCTAGTCATACCGTTATCAGATGTAAAAATGACGATAGTATTATCTAACAGATCCCATTTTTCTAACTGCTCAAACATCGCCCCCATATTGAAATCAATGTGCTCAATCATTCCATAAAACCCGGCTGTTTTTTTGTTAAAACCAAGATCTTGGAAGCGCTTCTGATACTGAGCAGGGGCGATAAACGGACTATGTGGTGCATTGGTTGATAAAAACGCAAAAAACGGCTTATCAGAATCTTTGACAGACTTGACCCAGCCCAGAGTCGCCTTGAATAAAACATCTGTGCAATAGCCCTCTGTCTTCACAAAGGTGCCATTGTGTTTGAATACAGGATCAAAGTAACTATTCCCTGGAACATCAGCACATGAGCCTGGATAAGCCTGACCTATGCCACCTGCACCGTGGATAAATACCTCGTCGAAACCTCGGCTCTCTGGCTGATAGGCAGCTTCATCACCCAGATGCCATTTACCAAAATAGCCAGAAGTATACCCACCTGGTTTGAGAACCTCGGCCAATGTGGTGGCCTTTAAACTAAGTCGTTCACGTTCATAAATGGTGTGAGTGACCCCATTTTTAATCGAGTGAACTCCAGCCATAATCCCTGCTCGGCTGGGTGCACAGGTGGAGCCCATCATAAAGCGATCAAACCGAACTGACTGGCCATACATCTTGTCCAAATGAGGCGTCTTAATCCACGGGTGACCATGCGCACCTACCACCGGATACCCCTGATCATCAGTCATCACTATAATGACATTAGGATTCTTCGCTTGAGCAATGGCTGACAAGCCAAGAATTGCTGTTAAAAACAGAAGTATTAGTAGTGCAAAATTCATTACCATAATACTTTCCCACACTAAAATTATTACAAGGAAATACCCCCCTATCCTCGAACTGCGGTCGGGCATAGAAATGTATCATTTAGTCTATAACTCGCCCTATTTCCTCTGCTAAGCCCCCCCCTCATGCCACGTCAAGTCAGAGTCCAATACGAAGACACCATCTACCACGTGATGGCACGGGGGAACCGACTGGACAAGATTGTGCGCAGTGACGCGGACCGCGAGGTCTTTGATGCAACGCTTGAGGTAGGGTAAAGGAACAGGCCATTTATATGGAATTTATTACAAGAATTTTGTTCTACCTAACATGATATTCTTGGCATATAAAAGTGGCATATAAAGAGATAAGCCTTTTATAGATATTGACTCTCATTAACATCAAGCAACAATTAAAAAATGGCATTCTGGCACAAACGAGAAAAAAGAATTGCACTTAAAAAGGCAAACAAAGCTAAAAAAGCTAAAAAAAAAGCGGCAAAAGCGGCAACAGCAGCTGCGAATGGCAATCTTAATCGCGCTGCAAAATTAAACCGTCAGGCAGCTGATCTTCAAGCGCGTAGTGACAGTATTGTAATATATAATCGTGTCACCATTAACGGATTGGCATATCAAGCAAATGAAGAGGAAATAGAAGCACTTAAAAGTGCGATAGATTCCGCGCGCCTATGGGCGAAAGGGACTGCTCAATTTTTAACTGGTTTTAACGGTAAGAATGCAGCCGGAAAAATTGCTTTTTGGAATAATGATGTCGCTCTTGTCGAAACGTTCGGTGCTAACCCAAGCGAAAAAGATGTCGATAAACTGCTGACACGATGCGCCAAAGTTATCGACATATTGTGTAATCGCACTATTTTTTTAGATTTGGACGATGCTAAAAAAAATTATGCAGGCAGGGCGGCTCCGGGCGTATTCAACAGACCTGTTTCGAAGAATTTCCGTTTCAAAATCTGGGTGAAAAACAACTACGGTAATATTAGCGGCGTTAGAAAAATATCCGTTGGTTCTTTGACAGATACAATTGTTCACGAAATCTGCCATTCGTTTTCATACACAGATGACAACAATAATAATGCGACTTCGGTTACACAGAAACTCCGCGTTGCTGCTATTGTTGCAAAGTTCTTCTTTTTGAAAAGAGCGATCTAGTAAAGGTATACAGCTGTATTACATCGAAAGGGTTCATAGAGGGGGGTAACAAAGGGGGCGGGCACGAATGGCACTGACTTAAGCAAATGATCGGGGTTTTCCTCGGTGCGGAATTTCACTGTATTCTGATCGTGGACGGGTCATATAACTGTAGCTTTTTGGTCGCTGTTTTACAGCTCTCGGTTCGTGTCTATAG
>JALZUV010000082.1 GCA_023301245.1 Rickettsiales bacterium | reverse complement strand
TATACTTATGAGACTATGCGAAGTCTGAACAAAAACATCGAATGCGTTGCCTGGGTTTCAATGGGTTTTCCTCTTTCCGGGAGGCAAATATGCGAAAACAAAGAAAGCGGGGATGGTACCGAAATATCCTCGGGTTTGAGAAATGCTTCGATCAAGCTGAAAACCTCCGGGAATGGTAATTTCTAGTACTTTCGGGGTGGGGATTGCGAATCCGTCGTCAGATTTTTGATCCGGATCACTTCCATTGCTATACACCTGTTCAAAGTATCCGAAAGAGACGGGGATACGTAAGAAACCACCCCCCCTCTGGGAGAAAACACCCCCCCCTCTGGAATACGGTCTAGGAGTTGATTTAAGCACTAAGGTGTCGAAATAAGAGCCATTTCGGGTTAAGGGTACCAATGGCATCGCTTAATAGTCCCAAAGTGGCATTGCAATCGAAGTAAAATACACACATTTACTGGACTTTTGTTGAGTAATTTATAATTTCAAGTTTCCTGAGTTTTTTCAATTTCAGTTCGGGTCTCGAGTTTTTGTCTAAACACCTTTCTGAGTGGCTCTACACCCCCTATTTCGGCCAAGCGGAATAGATTGCCGAGGTGTCCACAGAAAAACAAGTTCGAGAGTGCGGAGAAAAAAAAAAGTTCGACCAGAAGGGTACCTTTTTTTTCTTTATTTTTTCTTCTTTTTTTTAAACGTCTTTTTTGAGCGTGTTTTAAAGCGAACCAAGAAGTCGACTTTACGATTTTGTTTTTTTCAACGTGGGAGGACCAATTAAGGAGCCGCGCCGGCTATACTGTAACTCCATATGTTTTTTCTTCTCTATTTTTCTTTTTTTTTGTGAATATTTGTCTTTTCCGCATCAGGTGTACTATTTCCAGTATAGTAGAGGCTACGAAACACGCCTTACGGAACACGTGATCCCTCCCGAACCACACCTTGTTCGGACGCTCATAAGGGCTTGAAATAAAGCTTAGGTTCAGCCCAATACATTTTCAACTACAACCATATACTCTAATCCTTGGTGTGTTTGCATCCGGTACAGATATTCCTGAAATCTGGTATTCTGCAGCTCCTCTACATTGCTGCGCTCGTGCTGTAAGGAAGGCGGGGCTCCGTTAGAGGCTGGCATCTGTCGGTATGCCAGTGGTTGGCATTGTCGCCGAAGTTCAACGTTAAACAACATCGTTGGCGCGAGAACTCGTACGTTTTTCAGGGTGACCAGTATATGGCAGGGTGCTACTTTCAGTGATGTCTCTTCGGCGTTTTTCGGGTTGGATCATGCGTCCGAGTGATCTGGCACTTATAGAAAAAAAGTTGCTGCGGACATAAGCTTTTTTCACATATAAAGATCGCAAAAAACGAACCCGTGGTTGAGGAGGTATCATGTTTTCCGTAAGACGTTATTCCTACCGCGAAAATATAGATACTAGAAATAGTATGGCTTCTGCTGAAAAAAGTATTTTTACAGCTACTTTTACTAAAAAAATCAACAAAAACACGAAGAAAAAAAAATCCGGCGCGGCTCCTTAAATCTTCAGCGCAGAACCCGCCAAAAGCTAATGAATGCCCTGGCACACAGCCTATGTTCATATGTTCATGGATAGGTATATACGTGGTACTGTCCACGTCGGGGGTTTTCTGTAAATAAACATCTTGAGAGCAATCTCTCTGCCAAACGAAAGCCGTTCTCTTTTCCTACTCCTAAAATGATCCCACTCTACAGTAGTTCCAAGTATTTTCCCCCATATCGGGAGTGCAGTGCTAAAAGGGCTGACGTTTTCAGCGAAAAGACAATTTGTATATACGAAACACTTTCAAAAATACAAAATACACACACCAGGTATATAATACGTAGTCGCCACCTATCGAATCACTCACCCCTTCCGTGACACTGCTGCTGTAGTCTCCGTGGTGCAAGCACAGCAGGGGTGCTGTCATACCATTAGACTCTATTATTTGACTACACGTGTACGCACATCGCATTAGCTTTGTGTTGCGGTTGGCGAGCGTGCAGTTTAGTCGATTGCTGGCGTGAAGCGATTGAACCGACACATAGCCTCCTTCCAAGACGGACGCATGAGGGCAGCGTATCGCAAACTGCATGCAGCTGCTATGGTTACCTTTGTGCTTTGTGTGAGTAATGATAACTACAAGAAACCTCTTACTATGTACTTACAACTAAACCAAAGATACTCAAGATCGGGCACGATGCTACTGCTGCTACTGCAGTTGCTGCTGCTGCTGCATGATGTACGAGATGTACGATGTACGAAGTACGAGCACTCGTACCTTGTATCTTGCCAGAAACCAAGATTGCGCCGCTCACAGGCCTTTGGCTCCATCTCGCCGTGCACTCCCTCCATCCACCTAGATCCAACCCGCACGAGGGTGTGCCGCACTGCATATGGCGGTCACTGGAGGACCGAACATGCGTTGCTACATGCATGTTTCCTCGTTCCTCCTCCTTTTCCGCAGCCATTCGTTACAGAACCTGACAGTCCCGCAGAAAAAAGGGGGAAAAAAATCCAAAATCCAAAATCCAAAATAATATTTCCCCCAAAACATGGAAGGCTTTTTTTGTGCGGAGGCTCCGCAGGCACATTTCGCACATGTCAGCTTGGCTCGCACTCAGCAGTCCTTCTCTGCACGCTCGCACGGGATACGATAGCCAGCCGCTTTTCTGTCTGAGTTCAAGGTGAGCATAGTAGCTTGTCGTGGCTTGCGTCTCGCATTGAGGCCCTTTCTGGTTTGTTCTTGGCTTGCACCGCGTCTTGGTCAGAACAAAATTTCAAATAGCACAACTGCCCCCTCATCATGTGAGGAGAGAATGGGTTGCTCCGCGCGCTCTGCTCAAATATCGGACACATGTGGGATGTGGGTCGGAAGCAACGCTGCCCGTCTCAAGTGACAAAGGCTACATCAAGCTAGCACGTGTCCTTGGTGGAGCCCCTTTGCCCCGTCCGTTGCCTCCTCGTTGGGCGGGCTGGGCTGCAACGTTTGCGCGTGCAGCGCAGGTCGGTCCGTGGGAAACACGCGCCGCAGGTTTTGGCTGAGTTTGATATCATAGCTGAGGATGGCCTTTGGGTTTCTTGGGGTCAGGCGTGATGTAAAATAACAGCAGCAGCCAGTTTGTTTGGTAAACGCTCTCTCTCTCTCTCTCTCTCTCTCTCTCTCTCTCTCTCTCTCTCTCTCTCTCTCTCTCTCTCTCTCTCACACAC
>JALZUV010000081.1 GCA_023301245.1 Rickettsiales bacterium | reverse complement strand
AATAGCTGTTTAAAAATTTGCGGCGCTTGCGGCAATGCATAAAATTTACCCGCATGCACACGGCTTGGCACAAGGTAATCGCGCGCGCCTTCAGGGCTTGAGCTGGTCAAAATTGGCGTTTGCACTTCGGTGAAACCTTGTTGAATCATCGCCCAGCGCATGTGCTGCGTAATTTTCGCACGTAGCACGATATTCTGATGCAGCTTTTCACGGCGCATATCAAGAAAGCGATAGCGCAAGCGTGTATCTTCAGGGAATTCCTTATCAGTATTGACTTGCACGGGTAGCTGCTCAGTTACGGGCGCGGATTCTAAGTTCCACTCGTTAATCGCCACTTCAACTTCGCCAGTTGGCAAGTTGGCATTCACTGCTTCGGCACTACGCGCCACCACTTCTCCCGTTACCGTAATCACGCTTTCGTTACGCACACGGCTTAACGCCTCAAACTGCGCATCGCCCGAGCTAACCAACTGCGTCAAACCATAATGGTCGCGGATATCAATAAAAAACACCCCACCATGATCGCGCTTACGATGCACCCAGCCCGAAAGCTTAACAGTGGCGCCAATCTCGGCTTTAGTTAATTCACTACAATGATGGGTGCGATAAGCGTGCATGGGGTTGCTCTTTCAATGTTTTAATAAGTCGCATCGTATATAAACTGTCACCCCTTGCTTGTCACGGGGTTCTTTCAGCTAAAAAGGAACGGGATAATAGACCCTCCGTCATTCAGCAGGATGACGCTTAAGCGTTTTGTGCTGCTTTTGCTGATTCATGCTTCAACAGCGCCAGCTTCACTTCATCGCCGAGCGCGAATTTACCGGCCGAGCCATCGGCCTTGGTAATACGGTGGCAGGGCACAATGATGGGCAATGGGTTTGCGCCACAGGCCGTGCCTGCTGCGCGGACGGCTTGCGGGTGGCCAGCGGCATCGGCTAGGTCGCGATAGCTAATCGTTTCGCCGAAAGGCACTTTCGCCATCGCATTCCAGATGCGGCGTTGAAACACTGTGCCTGCTTGCGCAAGGTGCAAATCGAAGCTTTCGCGCGTTCCTTCAAAATATTCAGTCATTTGCGTTTCAGATTGCTCTAGCACATCGGCATTTTCGCCTTCATCGCTCGGCGAATCAATGGGTACACCCACGGCTTTCATGGCAATTAAAATAGATGCATTGGCTTTTTCGTGCAGCACATAAAGCAACGCCCCATCCTCGGCGACGAGGAATAACACTCCAACAGGAGAAATAATGCTTCTGGCGACTTGACTCATAAGGCTAGCATTTATGCAGCTTATTACTTATTAATGCAAGTATGATTAGCCTTTTACAACATGGTGAATTGCTCGCCCTGCCCACCGACACGGTTTACGGCGTGGTGGCTGATGCAAAAAACCCCTATGCCATCGATAAACTCTACAACCTAAAAGCCCGCCCTGATGGCAAACCGTTTCAAGTGCTGGTTAATTCGTTAGCAATGGCACAGCAACTGGCTGAATTTTCGCCAGCGGCACTACGCATCGCGGAAAAATTCTGGCCGGGGGGGCTTACCTTAGTGCTACCTTTTAAGCCAGATGCGCCTATTTCAAAAACCGTCTGCGGGTCGCTCGGCACTATCGGTTTGCGCTGGCCGAATCGTAACTCTGTTAATGATATTATCGCACAGCTCGGCAACCCTATCGCGGCGAGCAGCGTGAATATTGCAGGTTCAATGCCCCTTACATCCGCCGCAGAAATTCGTGACTTCTTCCCTGAACTCGCATTAATTGAGGGCGAATCGGGCGGCACCGCCTCCACCATCGCTGAATTAAAAGATGGTAACTTGATTCTTTATCGCGAAGGAGCGATAAGCCAAGCAGATTTGGAGAAATATTTATGAGTAATATTGTTGAGAAAATTGAAGAATGGCTGGCTGATGCCAAAGCGCATCCACATATTAATGAACCCACCGCCATGACGGTGGCCACAGCCGATGCCAATAACTTCCCTTCAGCAAGAACAGTATTGCTGAAAGGCTTAGACGAAAAAGGCGCAGTTTTTTACACCAATGGCACAAGCCAAAAAGGCCAAGAACTGGCCATTAACCCGCAAGCCTCGCTCCTATTTTACTGGATGCCTCTAAAGCGCCAAATTCGTATTTCAGGCGCTGTCACCATCGTGTCGGATGCAGAATCGGACGCTTACTTTGCAAGCCGTCGCCGTGGTAGCCAGATTGGTGCATGGGCGAGCGATCAATCGTCGCCCCTTGCTTCCTATGAGTCACTCATGCAGCGCACCAAAGAGCTTGAAGCTAAATTTGAAGGGAAAGATGTGCCCCGCCCTGAATATTGGCACGGCTGGCGGGTGGCACTCAGCCGCGTAGAATTTTGGAACGAAGGCGATTTCCGCCTGCATGAGCGCGAAACTTTCACCCGCGAAGGCAACGACTGGAAACGCGAGTTGCTGAACCCATAATTTAAGCTTCATCACAGCAGCGATTATGACTTGCATCCACCCACCAGCCGCGTTATAAGGCTACTCCCTGATTTAGTAGGCTAGTTGGCATGCCTGCAAATCGTAAGTAAGCATCTAATTATAAAGGATAGCAAAATGCCTAAAATGAAGACCAAAAGCGGCGCAAAAAAGCGCTTCTCTTTCACCGCATCTGGTAAAATTAAAGCCGCTGGTGCCGGTAAACGTCACGGAATGGTAAAACGTTCTAAGCGTTTCATCCGCGAAACTCGTGGAACTAGCCCACTGTCTGTAGCAGATCAAAAAATTGTTCGTAAGTTCATGCCCTACGGCGCTAAGTAACTTACAAATTTATATAGAAAGAGAGAGATAAAATGGCTCGCGCACAATCATCACAGACGCATCGTCGTCACAAAAAAGTTATCAAAATGGCAAAGGGTTATCGCGCCCGTGGGAAAAGTTGTTTCCGCACCGCGATACAACGTGTCGAAAAAGGTATGCAATATGCTTACCGTGACCGTAAAGTTAAAAAACGTACTTTCCGCGCCCTTTGGATTCAACGTATCAACGCAGCAGCACGCATGCATGATATGACTTATTCAACCTTCATGAATGGCCTGAAAAAAGCTGAGATCGAACTTGATCGTAAAGTGCTTTCAGAAATCGCAATTCACGAAGCAGAAACTTTTGCTGAAATTGTAAAAGCTGCAAAAAAAGCGCTAGAAGCTGATAGCAAAACCACGGCTGAAAAGCCTGTAGCTAAAGCTGCATAAGGCTTAGCCAATGGCTAATCCAGCAACGCAAAATGAGGCTGGCGTGTCGGGGGATAACCTCGCCGCCGGCCTCACTGCATTAAAAGACTCCACCCTTACCGCTGTTAACACTGCCAAATCGGCTGATGATTTGCAAAACCTTCGTGTTGAAGTATTAGGCAAAAAAGGCTCGCTAACGGCGCAGTTAAAAACGCTAGGCTCGTTAGCCCCCGAAGAACGCAAAGCCGCTGGCCAATTGGTCAATGCTATCAAGCAAGAGCTTGAAGCTGCTTTCGACGCAGGCCGCGATAGTTTAGAAAGCGCCGCGCTCGAAGAACGCTTAGCGACTGAAAAACTCGACATCACCCTGCCTGCCCGCAGCAATGCTAAAGGCTCAATCCACCCAATCACCGCAACGATTGAAGAAATTATTACCTTCTTTGGCGATTATGGTTTTCATGTAGAAGAAGGCCCCGACATTGAAGATGAATTTCATAATTTCAATGCATTAAACATTCCTGAATCTCACCCTGCCCGCCAAATGCAAGATACGTTTTATTTGCAAGGCGAAGGCACAGAGCGCCCCGTATTGCGTACCCACACCAGCCCCGTGCAAATTCGCTCTATGTTAAAACATGGCGCGCCGCTTCGTGTACTCGCACCGGGCAGCACCTACCGCTCCGATTCCGACCAAACCCACACGCCAATGTTCCACCAAGTCGAAGGCATCGCCATCGATAAAGACATTCACATGGGGCACTTAAAAGGCATGCTCATTGCGTTTCTTGAGAGCTTCTTTGGCGTAAAAGACCTACCCGTTCGTTTCCGCCCCAGCTATTTCCCCTTCACCGAACCTTCGGCTGAAGTCGATATTGGCTGCACCCGCAAAGGCGGCACACTTTCCGTTGGCGCTGGCGATGACTGGTTGGAAATTCTCGGCTGCGGCATGGTTCACCCCAATGTACTTAAAGCCTGCGATTTAAACCCTGATGAATGGCAAGGCTTCGCCTTCGGCATGGGTGTCGAACGCTTAGCGATGCTTAAATATGGCATCACCGACCTACGCACCTTCTTCGATTCAGACGTGCGCTGGTTAGAACATTACGGCTTTACTGCACAAAAACTGACCGAATTACGCCGTTAAGGAGTTCCCCCAATGAAATTCACCATCAACTGGTTGAAAGACTATCTCGATACAAACGCTTCGCTTGATGAAATTAGTGAAACGCTAACGGCCATCGGCCTAGAGGTTGAATCCATCAGCAACCCTGCTGCCGAACTAGAAGCCTTTACGGTAGCCGAAGTTTTAGAAGCTGAACAACACCCTGACGCTGACCGCTTGAAAGTGTGCAAAGTACAAACCGCAACCGAAACGCTGCAGATTGTTTGCGGCGCGCCAAATGCACGAGCGGGCATTAAAGTTGCCCTCGCCCAAGCGGGTGCGCTCATTCCCAATGGTGGTTTCAAAATCAAAAAATCGAAAATACGTGGCGTTGAAAGCAACGGCATGATGTGCTCCTCGCAGGAACTAAACCTCGGCAGCGACCATGATGGCATTATTGAACTCCCCACCGATGCCACCGTCGGCGCACCTATTGCCGAAGCGATGGGATTAGACGATGCGCTGATTGATATCGCCATCACCCCCAACCGTGGCGATTGCCTTGGTGTTTACGGCATCGCGCGTGACCTTGCCGCCGCAGGCCTCGGCACACTCAAAACGCTCGACATTCCTGCCACCTCAGGCGATGCCCCACAAGCATCGGTTAAAATCGAAACGGCAGATTGCACCCAATTCACCTACGCCACCATCAGCAATGTCAAAAATGCTGAAAGCCCTGAATGGTTAAAGCAACGCTTAACATCGGTTGGCTTACGCCCCATCTCGGCGCTGGTCGATATTACTAACTACCTCAGCGTCGACTTATGTCGCCCGCTACACGTATATGACCTTGATAAACTGCAAGGCGGCATTGTAGTGCGAACTGGCGTTAAGGGCGAATCTTACGAAGCGCTAAATGATAAACAAGTTGAGCTCCAAGGCGAAGAAATCGTCATTGCCGATGATTCTGGCGTAATCGGCCTTGGTGGCATTATGGGTGGAACTTCGACTGGCTGCGATGAAAACACCAAAAATGTAATGCTCGAAGTGGCATGGTTTGACCCTATCCGCATCGCCAAGACAGGTCGCGCGTTAGGATTAGAATCGGATGCACGCTATCGTTTTGAACGCTCAGTTGACCCTGAATTTCTAGCCGATGGTGCTGCCATCGCACTCGAAATGATTGCCGGTTTCTGCGGCGGCGAGCCCTCCACTATCGCCACGGTTGGCCAGCCAATCGACTGGAAAAACCCGATTACCTTCGATGCAAACCGCATCAATAAGCGCACGGGTCTGAATGTTGAAGAGGCCGAACAGAAAACTATTTTACAATCGCTTGGCTTTAATTTTGAAGGTGACAAAGTAACGCCACCTTCATGGCGTGCCGATGTCGAAGGAATCGCCGATTTAGCAGAAGAAGTTGCGCGTATTGTAGGTTACGATAACATCCCCGTAGTACCGCTTGATAAGCCTTCTTATGCCACCAACCCACGAAATGACATGCAAGAGCGCGTTATTACCGCCAAACAAATTCTGGCGGAAGCTGGCTTGCAAGAAACCTGTAACTGGTCGTTTTGCTCCTCTATAATTGCCCCTAAATTTGGTGGTGCACCTGAGTCATTGAAGCTGCTGAACCCTATCAGCTCTGAACTCGACCAAATGCGTCCTAGCCTACTGCCGCACCTGATTGATGCAGCACAACGCAATGGTGATCGCGGCTTGGCACATAGCAAACTCTTCGAAGTTGGCTTGCAATTTACCGACGTAACACCCAAAGGCCAAAGCCAAATGGCGAGTGGTTTATTTGCGCCTGAACATTCGGCTAAAGACCTACGTGCGCCGCAACGTGCCAGCGATATTTACGATGCGAAAGCAGCCATTGAAGCCGTCATTACCGCCGCGGGCTTTGATGCTTCTAAACTGCAACTGAAGGCAGAAGCGCCTGCGTGGTATCATCCAGGCAAATCGGGCAGTTATAGGCTTGGCAAACAAGTGATTGCTAGCTTTGGTGAGATTCATCCACGTGTATTGAAAGCAATGAATGCTGATGAAGGCATGATTGGTTTTGAACTGTTCCTCTCAAACATTCCTTTCCCTAAAAAGAAAACCACAAGCCGCCCTGCACTGATTATTTCAGAGTATCAGGCTGTTAAACGTGACTTTGCTTTTGTGGTGAATGAAAATATCGCCTCTGGCGACATAGTGCGCGCCGCCCAAAAGGCAGATGCTGCATTAGTGAAGAAGGTCGATTTATTCGATGTCTATCAGGGTAAAGGCTTAAGCGAAGATGAAAAATCTCTCGCCATCACCATCACGCTACAAGCACAAGACCGCACGCTGACCGATAAAGAAATTGAAACCGTCGCCGATCAGGTCATCGCCAACGCCGCCCAAGTAGGCGCGAAGTTGCGCGGCTAATTGATGAATAAAATTCACATCGCACTTCCCTATCGCGAAGGATTTGGGCATGCACATTTTGGTGCAGTCGCTTTATGCGTTCGTGACTTTACCTTACATAGTCGCTTTCGTGAAAATATCACCATCTTCGGTGGGGTCGATGTTGAACCATTTGAGAAGATGCCTTACGAATATTTACCCGTAAAGAAAAGCCTACTTGGTAGTGGTAGCAAGCATTACGCCTCCACCATTTTAGAGCGCATAAAAACCGAAAAACCTGACTTACTAGAAATTCACAATCGCCCTAACTTGGTTCACCTTATTCGTAAAAATTGGGAGGGTAAAATTGCGCTACACATTCATAATGACCCTTTCACTATTCGTGGTGCAGAGACAGCAAAACAACGTGATATTTTACTTAAACAATGCGACCTAATATACTGTGTTAGTGGGTTTATTAAGAATCAATTCTGCGATGGACTAAAAGGAAATACCGATAAAGTTCG
>JALZUV010000080.1 GCA_023301245.1 Rickettsiales bacterium | reverse complement strand
GCAGCATCAAAGGCAGCATAAATATCAGGCGATTGGCCTGTGCTTTTTACGACAATATTAGATGCTGTTCCAGGGTTAGCGTGAATTTTCACGTCAAATAAATGGGCTTCTTTTGATACGATAACATCGGCCGACACCACTCTATTGAGGTATTTTCCGAGGCCTTCAATTAATCTATCTTGAGCATGCTCTTGAAATGCTTCGCCAATATTGACGCCTTTACCAGATACGCTAATTTCCATATTTTATCTCCAACTTGTTACAAGCCTAATTATAGCGCATTGGCACGGTTTTTAAACGATAATAAGAAAATATTTATATTGACAGATGCCTATCCGCGAATCGGAATTTTCACGCCCAACGCCGCTTCCATTTGCGGCAATAAACCATAGTAAGCAATACGGCGAACACAGCGCGGCATAATACCCGCCCATTTAAATTCACCTATAATATTACCGTCTTTATCTTCGCCTGAGGATCTAAAGTTAAACAAATCATTCATGGTGATTGTGTCGCCCTCCATACCAATAATTTCGGTCACGTGGGTAATGCGACGCTTACCATCACGCTGACGGCTCACCTGCACAATAAGCTGCAAAGCCGAAGCAATTTGATAGCGCACTGCGCCAATCGGAATATTCATATCGGCCATACTCACCATATTTTCTACGCGCGAAAGTGCATCACGCGGATGGTTAGCATGGACAGTGGTAAGCGAACCTTCATGACCTGTGTTCATGGCTTGCATCATATCGAATGCTTCTTCGCCGCGCACCTCACCTACAATAATACGGTCGGGGCGCATACGCAGGCTGTTCTTCACTAAATCACGAATCGTCACTGCCGCTTCGGCGTGCGCTTTCGATGCGGCAGGTCGAGTTTCAAGTCGCACCAAATCTGGGTGGTCGAGTTTTAATTCCGCCGCATCCTCAATCGTAATCAAGCGCTCGCCATGCGAAATATGCTGCGAGACCGCATTGAGTAATGTCGTTTTACCAGAACCTGTACCACCTGAAATAAGCACATTCATACGGCAAGCGCCTACAATCTTCAGAAACTCACCAAGCGCGGGCGACATATTATTCTGCCCAATCATATCGTCGATAGAGATTAAACGCTTCGAGAATTTACGAATGGAGATAGAAGTTCCATCTACCGCTAGCGGCGGGCAAATAATATTCACACGCGAACCATCGGCCAAACGCGCATCAAGCAGCGGGCGAAACGGGTTAATCTCGCGGCCAATCCCTTTGGCGATACGATGCGCAATACGCAGCACTTCATCTTCACCCGAAAGGGTAATATCGGTTTTCTCCAGCTTACCAAAGCGCTCAATAAACACTTCCGTATGGCCGTTGATGAGAATATCATTAATTTCTTCATCTTGCATCAGCGGGGTAATTGCACCGAGGTCAGCCATTTTACCGAGGAAATCTCCCGTTAAAATGCTACGTTCTTTTTCAATAATATCGAGTTCAGATTGCTGCGACTTATGCTGCAATTCCATCAACTCTGTTTGTCGCTCCATCGCCTTAGCCATCGCGGCGAATGCATTGATTGCACCACCGCCCATTTGAACATCAGCGGTTTCGGCAAAGGCTGGGCCTTCATGATCAACCGCGGGCGTAGTCGCAGGAGCAGCCGCTTCATTAGCCGCCGCATCGGGCTTAAAAATTTGCTCCAACTGCTGCTTCGTAATAGGCGATACGCTAATAGCACCTTTCGCAAAAGCGCTATAGGGTGCAGGGCCGCCGTTAAGTACAATTTCTTCGCCCAGCAGTTCACCTTCGCCAAGCTGGCGCTGCACTTGCCCATTTTGCTGAATCTCAATTTCGCCGCCATCAATGCGCCACGCGACAAAGGCCGCTTCATTTTGTAAAATTAGCGGGTCGCCCGAAGCGAAGCGATATTTTCCTAAGTTCATAGGCCAACCCTACCCCCAACTTATTTATATTTCATTAATATAACTTTCTCGTGTAAGCATAAGCATTCAATTAAATAACAGACGCTAGAATTAGTTGCATGAAAAACGGTTTCACTCTTATTGAACTCTCCATTGTATTAGTCATCATCGGCTTAATTATTGGCGGCATAACTGCAGGAGCCGATTTAATCCGCGCCGCCGAGCTTAAATCGGTCGTGACGGATGTTAATCAATATAAAACCGCACTTCACACCTTCCGACTAAAATTCAACGCCCTACCCGGCGATATGGATAATGCATCAAGCTACTGGCCCACAGAATGCGTGGATGAAAACAGCACCTTCTGCAACGGCAATGGCGACGATATTTTTAGTGATGCGAATGGCGATAATGGCTGGCAAGAAGGCTCACGTGCATGGCAACATATGGGGCTCGCTGAGATTCTATCTAACCGTTATGATGGAAAATTCACGGGTGGCGCCACCATCGGCGGAACCTATCCCCAATCCTCCATTGACGCGATGGGCTTTCAATTTATACGCATTGGCACAGCGTCTAGCTGTACAGGCACTGGCAGCCAAGCGCTCTATGGAGTAAATAATCGCGATATTATAATGTTAGGGTCCACCAATTCTGCCTGCCTCAACCGCGCAGGGCTTCTGCCGATTGAAGCACAAAATATTGACACTAAATTAGACGATGGCCTCGCCGATACAGGTCGTGCATTAGGGGTTAATGGAGTCAGCCAAACAGGCTGTGCAGGCGATTGGCTTAATAGCGTTACCAGTGCCGACTACGATCTAACAAGCGAAACCAACACTTGCCGCATGGTATTTTTGCTGGATCAGTAGAAAGCCCACCCTAAGACTCACTATGCCAACTTATATTTACACTGTTAATTGTTAATTAAGATACAGGCGCTAAGATTAAACCTATGAAAAATGGCTTTACCCTTCTTGAACTCTCTATTGTGCTGGTAATTATCGGCCTAATTATCGGAGGCATTACCGCTGGTGCCGACCTTATTCGCGGTGCTGAATTAAATTCGATTGTTTCGCAAAAGAATCAATATGAAATTGGCTTTAACGCCTTTAAATTAAAATATAACGCCCTACCCGGCGATATAGATAATGCCGAAGCCTATTGGGGAACAGCGCTTGCTGCCGATGCAGCATGCCAAACCGCTAGCAGCTTTAACGGCACAACCTGTAATGGCGATGGCGATGGCAATATTGAAGGCACCTCTACCCGCTCTCGTGAAATTCACCGAGCTTGGCAGCATCTCGCCAATGCCGAAATTATATCAGGTAGTTTCACAGGAGCTCAAGGCTCTGGTGGCACCTTATCAGTTACCGCAGGCGTAAATGCTCCTGAATCTCCAACAGGCACAGGTGGCTGGGCAATCGTTGCCAACTCTGATGCGAGCAGCCTTGGCGGCTGGTATGGCGATATTTTCCCCATTAACCGCAGCCGAAACTGGCTACAACTTGGGCGGCCTGTAGCAGCTGATAACCAACTATTTAGCGACCCTCTCCTCACACCAACTGAGGCATTCAACATTGATACAAAAATTGATGATGGCAAACCAGGATCAGGCGGCGTAACCACCGGCAACACCACTGCAAGCGCTAACTGTGCAAGCAACGACACTGCGTCAACAGCAACCTACGTGCTTTCAACTGACACCGCCACTTGCACCCTATATTTTGGGCTTTAAAACAGCCTATTTCGCCCCCTAGCCAATGATGACAGTTATGTGACAATCACCCACCTACCATTGATATTGCGGGGCATTTATGCTAATGTGCGCGGGATATTTGCTGCCCAATTTCTTTCATTTGGCACCTTTGCATTCGTAAAGAATGCCCCCTGATTTAAGACAGCAAAATTTTTCACATTTAAATTTTAAAGAATTATGAAGTTTATTTTTCTTTTTGAAGATCTTTTTGGCCCTCCGTGCTTAGATTGCGGCCTTCCTGATTGGGCATTTGCGCCAATACTTTATATAATTTTGGCGCTAACCATCCACGCTACAATTGGAGACTATATTCCCAAAAAGCACAAACAGCATACGGCAAACATAGGACTAGCAACAATACTGCTAAGTTGGATTTTGCTAACTTTAGCAATCATCTTCTACTAAAAAAAGAGCCTTGTAACCTAGTTACAAGGGCTCTTTTTTCGTTTTAAAGCGTTTCTTTAAACACGCGTTTGCGCTGGGCGCTGGAGGGGATATTCATAATATCGCGATATTTTGCTACGGTGCGGCGGGCTACTTTTATGCCTTCATTATCTAGCGCAGTGGCCAAGGCATCGTCCGAATGGACCGACTTCACATCGGTTTCCATATCTACCAATTTTTGAATCATATGCTGCACGGCTTTGCTGCTAATATCGTCGCCGCCAAAACTGCTACCAAGCGATGAGGTGAAAAAATATTTTAGCTCGTAAAGCGCGCCGCCGTAGGACACATACTTATTGCTAGTAATGCGGCTGATAGTGCTTTCGTGCATTTCAATTGCATCGGCCACCTCTTTCAGCGTCAGCGGCTTTAGATAGCGCACGCCATGTATCAAAAAACGCGACTGCTGTTTAACAATTTCGCGCGTGGCTTTCAGCATCGTATGCGCCCGCTGGTCGAGCGACTTTACTAACCAATTTGCATGGGTTAGCTGCTCGCCCAAATAGGCTTTTTCTTCCTTATCGCGACTACCTGTCGAAAGCTTAGTGTAATAATCATTATTCACCAGCACCTTCGGCAATGCCGATGGGTTTAGCTCAATCTCCCAATCCTCGCCACGGCGTCGTACAAAAATATCGGGCTGCACCGCGCCTGCTTCTTCAAAATCGAATGCGAAACCGGGTTTAGGGTTTAACTCTTTTAGCTCGGCGACCATTTCTTGCAACTCGTCACGCGGCACGCCACACGCTTTTTGCAATTTGGAAAATTCGGCGCGCCCCAGTAAATCAAGATTATCAACCAGCGCCTGCATCGACACGGTCAACTCGCCCATATCTTCTAGCTGTAGCGCTAAACATTCCGCCACATTACGTGCGCATAAGCCCGCAGGCTCCGATTCTTGAAGCAGCGTTACCACTTCTTCAAGCTCATCATCGGTGCATTTCAAAATTTCGGTCAGCTCGGCGTAATGTTCGGGCAGATAGCCTGTGGGCTGCACCATATCTATCAGATGCAGGCCGATGAGCCGTTGCGCCATATTGTCGGTTGAGCAATTGAGATGCTCTAATAAGTAATCGCGTAAGCTTGGCTTTTCATGCGCCATTTTCTCAATTAAATTCTCACCTTCGCCGCTATAGCTGCTGGTGGGGGTGGAATAATCCGTTTGCGTGCGCTCGGCTCTATCAGAGAACTCTTCGGTGGCTACGGGCGTATCGGCGATTTTATCATTTCTATCGAAATCTATTTCTTGGGCGGCTTCTTCAGTTTCCACCTTTTCTTCTTCACGCTCATCGTTTTTAGCTTCGCCTTCTTGCAGGAGCGGATTTTTCTCCATCTCCTCCATCACGAAGGCATCTAAATCGGCTGCAGAAAGTTGAAGGAGTTTTATGGATTGCTGAAGCTGCTGCGTCATCACCAGCGATTGCTGCTGGCTTTGCTGTAAACTCTGCGAAGGGCCGGCCATTACTGACTAAACGACTCCCCAAGATACACGCGGCGCACATCAGTATTATTGACAATTTCGTCAGGTGCGCCTTCCATAAGTACCGAGCCTTCATGAATAATATAGGCACGGTCAATAATTTGCAGCGTTTCGCGCACGTTATGTTCGGTAATTAGCACGCCAATACCGCGATCTTTTAGATGCGCGACAAGCTCACGAATTTCTGCCACGGCGATAGGGTCAATCCCCGCCAATGGTTCATCGAGCAAAATAAAGCTCGGCTTACTTGCGAGTGCGCGGGCTATTTCCACACGGCGGCGTTCACCACCTGAAAGGGCGATAGCAGGCGTGGTGCGTAAATGCGTAATGGAGAATTCGCCCAGCAACTCATCTAAAATCATCTGACGGTTCTCGCGAACTTTTTCGGTCACCTCTAGCACGGCCATAATATTCTGCTCAACCGTCAATCCACGAAAAATTGAGGTTTCTTGCGGCAAATAGCCCACGCCAATACGCGCACGATGATACATCGGCAGCGGCGTAATGTCGGTTCCATCAAGAAAAATACGGCCATAATCAGGGCGAATAAGCCCCGTAATCATATAGAAACAAGTAGTTTTACCCGCACCGTTAGGGCCCAGCAAACCAACGGCCTCGCCACGGCGCACCGTCAACGAAATATCGCGCACCACAGGGCGCTTTGCGTAACTTTTACCCAAATGCTGAATTTCTAAACCCGAGGTAGTTTCGACTAGCTGCGGGGTTTGTGGCTTTGTATCCATAAAGCCACAATAGCAGGCTCACGGCCAATTTCCAACAATTATGAGCTTTTATGCAATTATCATGCAATTATTGCTTCGGTATAAAGACACCTTTAACACGCCCGCCAGTCGATTTCACTGTACCATCTGGCGAGGCCACCGCTTTACCCGATGTTAACAGGCTCTTTTGTGTTTTAAGGTTATAAACCATCTGCCCACCACGAAGCATGTTCTTATCACGCGTCAAAACAACATTGCCAACCAGTGTAATCACTTGTTTATCAACATTATAAATCCCCCGCGATGCTTTGGCCGATTCTTGCGGAGTCGCAAGCATCACGTTATTTTCCACCTCAATGCGGCTAACCGCGCCGAAGCCACCTGTCGGCGATTGCTGCCCTGCCTGACGGTAAAACACTTCCATTTTCTCGGCCTTTAAGGTGATATTACCTTGAATCGCCTCCACATCGCCACGAAAGATGGCCATGTTCTTATCTTGCAGCACTTCCAATTCATCAGCTGCTATTTCGATAGGCTGGCTTGAGTCTAGCTCAAGCGCAGATTGTGCCCATAATGGCGTGGCAAATACTATAAAGATAAGCGTCAGTAATTTTGTCATTTTATATAAATCTTCAGTTTTACGTTATTCTTAAATAGCACGCGCTGGCTATCACCCTCAATCAAAAACTCGTCAGATTCGATATTTCCCATGGGCCCCTGCCCCTCAATTCCTTGCGTACCCATCGCACGGTTGGCCTTCATATCAACCGCAGCACTGGCGGTACGAAGCTCGTATCCATTACTAGCAATAAGATGAACCTTATCGTTAAGCTCTAGCTTTTGATGAGTAATATCTAACACGCCTTTTGTTGCCGAAAGCGCTAGCCATAAACCGCTATTCAGCGCAACGTCGGCGCTTACTTCATTCAGAGCAACGCGTGTTTCATCTTGCTGCACCGCCTCTTTTGCGCGCACGGTGAAGGGCTGATTTGCCCCATCGACACTTTCATAGCGCGGATTTTTCATCACGGGGTTTTCGGCAGTAGCATTACTGCTAGCAGGCTGCGTGAGTGCAATACGTAGCCCTTCATCTTCAGGTTTTAAGATAGGCACAATCACCACAGCGGCAATAAGCACCAGCACCACAACACCAATAAAAACCTTACCCAAAACGGTCATACGAATATAAAGCGGAATGCGGTTTAACTTCCGCTCCAACTCATGCGGCTCCAATTGGTTTAAGAAGCCTTTATTATCGCTCACGCAATGCCCGCTCTCAAGCAATCGTGAATATGAATAATCCCCACCACCTTGCTCGAATCATCACAAGCAAAAAGCGTGGTGACCTTCTTATCATTCATAATTTGTAGCGCTTCGCCCGCAAGCGAGTTTGGCTTAATAGTAATAGGATTTTTTGTCATCACTTTCAGAATATCTTTACTAAGCAGATCTTCATCCATATGGCGGCGTAAATCGCCATCCGTTACAATGCCTAGAAGCTTTTTATCGTCGCTTAGCACCGCCACGCAACCAAAGCGCTTTGCCGTCATGGCGAGCAACACATCCTGCATGGGCAAATCACTCGACACAGTGGGTAATTCGTGCCCCGTATGCATGAGGTCTTTCACCTTCACAAAACGCTGCCCCAACTTGCCACCAGGGTGGAAAGTTTGAAAATCTTCAGCGGTAAAACCTTTACGTTCCAGCAGTGCCATCGCAATAGCATCGCCCAACGCCAACATCATCGTTGTTGAGGTGGTCGGTGCACCTGTCGGTGAGGCTTCGGGCGTATCTGGCAACACCAATGGCACCGTGGCCGCCTCCACCAGCATCGAAGTCGCACGGCGCACCATCGCAATCATCGGAATATTAAAGCGAGTACCATAAGCCACCATATCGCGTAGCTCAGATGTTTCGCCTGAATTTGATAGCAACAACATTGCATCATCAGGCGTAACCATGCCGAGGTCGCCGTGGCTGGCCTCCCCCGGATGTACAAAATAAGCAGGCGTGCCTGTGCTGGCCATCGTCGCCGCAATCTTGCGAGCAATATGCCCACTTTTGCCCATGCCGCTAATAATAAGGCGGCCCTTCATGTTGGCAATCACATCCACAGCGGCCACAAACTTCTCATCCATCGCATCCGACAGATCTTGCAGCCCTTGTATTTCAACTTCAAGCAGCTTGCGCGCCACCGTAATATCATCTGTCATTTCGGACTCCTTAATGCGAGAAGATATCGACATCGCGCCAGCCTTGTAGGTCGAGCAATGCGCGGGCGGGGAGGAACTGCATAGAAGCTTTGGCCAGCTCCATGCGGCCTTCGCGTATTAGCATTGTGTTTAATTTCTCGCGCAGATTATGCAGGTGACGTACGTCAGATGCGGCATATTCCTGCTGCGCGTCGGTAAGTTCAGGCGCACCCCAATCGGAAGATTGCTGCTGTTTTGAAATTTCAGCGCCTAAAAGCTCGCGGCAAATTTCTTTATAGCCGTGGCGGTCAGTGTAAGTACGCGCCAGCTTGCTACCAATTTTTGTGCAATAGATAGGTTGTACCAACACGCCTAAATAGGCGCGCAATATCGCCACATCAAAACGTGCAAAATGGAACAGCTTCACACGGCTTTGGTCGGCCAGTAATGCTTTCAAATTCGGCGCATCATATTGCCCACGTTCGAAGGTGACCAAATGCTCGTCGCCCTTACCATCCGATAATTGCACCACACACAGGCGGTCGCGGTTATTAAGCAAGCCCATGGCTTCAGTATCGACGGCAATGTCTCCATCAAAATTCAAATCGGCGGGAATATCTCCCTTATAAAGGTAAACAGTGATGATTTCACTCCTTGGCTAAATTTAAAGAACAGTGTAATACACTATTTATGCGCGATAAGCTACAATCTCTTTCTTACAGTGTTCGTAAAGCCATGGGCTTGGCGCAACCTAATAGCGGCGACTTCCCACTCGAATACCGCCCTCAAATCCACGAAAAACAAATCATCGAATTTTTCTCGCAGGAAGGTCGCCAATTTTTTGACGGAAAAAACCAGCCCGCAGTGCAGCAAAACTATGCGCTATGCTTTACCAATCGCTGTGGTTCTAATTGGTTGGCAGCTCTCTTTGCTGCCACAGGTTTAGTCGGCCATGCAGATGAGTTTTTTAACGCGCCGCGTTTTATCAAAACATGTCAGAACACCAAAGCGAATAGCTTTACTAAAGCCTTTCACAATCAAGCACACTCTAAGCTAGAACAAACGACAGGCAGCTTTATTGCCAAGCTTAGCTGGGACCAACTCTTCTTCTTCGCCAAAATGCGCATTATTCCAGAGATGATGCCCGATACACGCTATATACTTATCCACCGCCGCAATGTCGCCGCACAAGCGCTGTCGATGCTGGTGGCAGAGCAAACAGGCCAATGGGCCAGCAACTGGAATAGCGGCAAAAATGGCAAGCGCGATTTAGACCGCATTTCCGATATCGAAATTCAAAAAACCATTGATGAAATCACCATAAAATACCAACAATTTTGGCGCTTTTTCGCCACCTTCGGCATTAAACCTGTTGAGGTTTATTATGAAGATATTGTCGAAGACCCATTGCGTGAAGTAACACGCCTAGTCGATGAGCTTGACCTTAATCCAGACGGGAACGCTTGGACATTAGATGAATCGAAAGTGAAGCTGAAAAAGCAAAGCGATGAAGCATCAAACGCGCGGATAGAAAAATTCTACCAATCTATGCGCAACCACCAGCCGATGAAATTTGAGACGAAAGAAGCCGCATGACCTCCCCACTCCGCCACAATTGGAAACGCGACGAAATTACAGCATTATTAGATATGCCGATGATGGAGTTGTTGCATCAAGCGGCCACTACGCACCGTGCAAACTTCAACCCGAACGAAGTGCAAATTAGCACGCTGCTATCTATCAAAACAGGCGGCTGCCCTGAAGATTGCGCCTATTGCCCGCAATCGGCTCACTTTCAAACAGAAGTCGATGCAAGCAAATTAATGCAACCTGAAGCCATTTTGGCAGAAGCGAAAAAGGCTAAAGCCGCTGGCGCATCGCGCTTTTGCATGGGCGCTGCATGGCGCGAGTTAAAAGACCGCGACGTTCCTAAAATAGAAGAAACCATCCGCTTGGTAAAAGCAGAAGGCTTAGAAACATGCATGACACTGGGTATGCTAAAAGAAGACCAAGCCGAGAAGTTAAAAGACGCTGGCCTCGATTATTACAACCATAACCTTGATGCCGCGCCAGAGATTTACGGCGAAATTATCACCACCCGCACCTATGATGACCGCAAAGAAACCCTAAAGCACGTGCGCGAATCGGGCATGAAAACTTGCTGCGGTGGAATTGTCGGCATGGGCGAAAGCCGCGAGGGCCGCGCAGGCCTATTGCAAGAGCTGGCGAACTTACCGCAACATCCTGAGTCTGTGCCTATCAACATGCTCGTGCAAGTCGAAGGCACGAAACTAGAGGGCACTCCTCAACTAGAGCCACTAGAATTCGTTCGTTCTATTGCGGTTGCGCGTATCATCATGCCGAAATCATTTGTACGTCTATCGGCTGGCCGTGAAGAAATGTCGGACGAGCTACAAGCCATGTGCTTCTACGCAGGCGCAAACTCTATCTTCTATGGCGAGAAACTTCTTACCACCGCCAACCCGCTAGAGAATGACGATATGGCATTATTCGAACGCCTAGGTATTTCGCCGCTGGAGCTTAAAGAGGAAACCGCGCCCACCGCTTGCGCGAGCTAAGTTTCATGCAGAATCATGATTGGCAAACCCGTGGCCTAAAACATATTTGGCTACCTTATAACCAGATGAAAACCAGCGCTCCGCCGCTACCCGTAGTCGATGCCGAAGGTTCAACCCTTACGCTTGCCGATGGCCGCACGCTGATTGATGGGCTCTCTAGCTGGTGGTGCATGGTGCATGGTTACAAGCACCCTTACCTCGTTGAGCGCATGACTAAGCAGCTTGAAACCCTACCCCACATTATGTTCGGTGGCATTAGCCACGAACCTGCCTTTACACTCGCCGAGCGCCTCAGCGCCATCGCACCCAAAGGGCTAGAGCGCGTGTTCTTTTCCGATTCAGGCTCCATCAGTGTCGAAGTGGCAATGAAAATGGCCATGCAATTTTGGCGCAACCATGGTCAGCCTGAAAAATCGAAATTCGTCTGTTTTACACGCGGCTATCATGGCGACACCATCGGCGCGATGAGCGTTTCAGATTCCACGCAAGATTACCACCAAGCGCTCGCACACACGCTGGCCAAACAAATCAAGTGGGATATCCCCAGCAACGAGATTGAATTCGCCCTGTTCGAATCGATGCTATCGGAAAATAAACACCAACTCGCCGCTCTCATTATGGAACCTCTAGTGCAAGGCGCAGGCGGTATGCGTTTTCATAGCCCCGAAACCCTCGCCAAAATTTACCAGCTTTGCAAAAAGCATGAAGTGCTATTTATCGCCGACGAAATCGCCGTTGGCTTTGGCCGCACAGGCCACATGTTTGCTTGCGATGAGGCTGGCATTACCCCCGATATCATGACACTCGGCAAAGCCATCACGGGTGGCATGATAACCTTTGCCGCCACCCTTGCCACGGCGGAAGTATTCGAAGGGTTCCTCGATGATTCCTACGATAAAGCTTTCATGCACGGCCCCACTTACATGGCTAACCCGTTGGCGTGCAGCGCCGCCCTTGCCTCGCTCGATTTATTCGAACGCGAGCCACGGTTAGAGCAAGTGCAAACCATCGCCGCGCAAATGCGCCGCGAGCTAGAAACCTGCCGCACCATCAAAGGCGTCGTTGATGTTCGCATAAAAGGCGCGCTCGGAGTGGTGCAACTTGATGCTAAGACGGTTGATATAGCATGGTTACGCCATCGTTTTGTCGAGCTTGGCTCGTGGATACGCCCCATTGGCGATGTCATCTACATCACGCCGCCGCTCATAGTTACTCACAAAGAATTGTCAAAACTCACTTCGTCTATCGTGACAGTGGTGAAGGAATGCTCTAAACAAACCTCATGAGTTTTGATTTAGCTAATTTACTGCTATATTTTCCACAACTGCATATGTGGATTGTGTTTGGCCTAGTCGCAGTTGCGGTTGGTTTATTTGCTAGTAGCCGCGTGAGTTTGGAGCTTTCCTCCATTATTATTCTTGGCCTATTGATGCTGTTTTTTGAACTTGTACCAATGCTAAATGAAGATGGCAGTATCGCGGTAGATGCAAGCGAGCTGCTGTCAGGCTTTGCCAACCCTGCCCTGATTGCCGTAATGGGGTTACTCGTGCTTGGCCAAGCCGTTATCCGCACCGGTTCACTCACCAAGCTATCTAACATGTTTATCAATATCAAATGGGGCGGCAAAATTGTGCCGATTTTCCTCATCCTATTAACCGTTACACTTCTTAGTAACGTGCTAAATAACACGCCTGCCTGCGTGATTTTCATCCCCATCATGATGGCGGTGGCCAAGCATTTCAACATCTCCTCTAGTAAGGTGATGATACCCCTTTCTTACGCCGCTATTTTAGGCGGTGTTACGACGCTAATTGGTAGCTCCACCAACTTGCTAGTTTCAGGCGTGCTGGTCGACTTAGGGCAAGAGCCGCTCGGCTTCTTCGATTTCACCATTCCAGGGCTATGTATTGTGGGCGTTGGTTTACTCTATGTTGTTTTCGTTCTGCCCAAGCTGCTGCCTGATCGCACCGATATCGCAGGCGAAGTTCTTACCAGTGGAAACCGTAGCTTTGTTGCCCAATTAGAGCTCTCACGCAAAGCGGATGCGGTGGGTAAAACCATCGGCGAATCCGAGCTTTTCGCTGAGAAAAAGAACCTTACATTGAAAATGATACAGCGCGGCGAACACGCATTCTTGCCGCCATTCGATGATAATCTCACGCTCAAAATCGGCGATTTACTCATCCTCACCACCACGCGCGAAGCCTTGCAGAACCTGCTTGCCGATTCGCCGAAAGACTCCTTCCGCAAAATCCATCAAATGAGCATGGTGTCAGAAGATAATGACGATGACGCGCAAATGACCGAACTACTCATTGCGCCTGCCTCGCGCATGATTGGGCGCAACATTGAACAGATTGGCTTCCACCAAACATTGGGCTGTATCGTGCTTGGCATTCAGCGTCGTTCGCGCATTATTACTACGCGTATGACCGATATGCGCTTAGCCGCAGGCGATGTGCTTTTGGTGATGGGCAACCGCAATAACATCAACCAAATGCGCCGCAATAAAGATATCATTCTTATGGAATGGACAACGCAAGATATGCCATCGAAAAAGCTAGCATGGCGTATTAACATCATTTTCGGCATTGTCGTTGGCCTCGCCGCTTTCAGCATTTTACCCATTCATATTGCGGCCTTTGTGGGCGCAGGGGCGGCCATTATTGCTGGATGCCTAAATTTACGCCAAGCGTTACGCTCGCTCGATTCGGCTATCATCTTCCTTGTTGCCGCAGGTATCGCCTTAAGTGTCGCCCTGCAAAAAACAGGGGGCGCGGCTTATTTGGCCGATACGCTGGTTAGCAATATGGAAGGCTTCCCGCCCGTGGCCATCATGTCGGCCATGTTCTTGCTAATGGGTATCCTTACCAACATCCTTAGTAACAACGCAACCGCTCTGCTTTTCACGCCGATTGCTGTAAGCACTGCCGCCACCCTGAACGTGCCGCCAGAGATGTTTATCTTCGCGGTTATCTTTGCCAGCAACTGCTGCTCGTTTGCGTCCCCCATTGGCTATCAAACCAACCTATTGGTGATGGCACCAGGGCATTATAAATTCAGCGATTACGTCAAAGCAGGCGTACCATTAATGATACTTGTCTGGATAACCTACACCGCCTATGCCTACTTCTTTATGATGTAAAAAAAGCCCGCTTATTAGGCGAGCTTTTATTATTTATTAATTGGCAGTGTCGTTACACAAGCCCATCGAAGAACAGGATATTAAATTGCACCAGGCAAGCCTAGAGGCATTTCATCTGGATTTGCAGTTTCAGCATTATCGACTGGCGCTTCTTCGGCCTTTACAGGCTTACGTGTGCGTGGTTTGCGTTTTGGCTTCTCTTCGGCTTTCACCTCTTCTTTGCCATCATCATCAGCGGATGAATCGGAATCATCGCTATCGAATGAGGCTTTTTTGCGCGGTTGACGACGAGGCTTTTCATCAGAGTTTGAATCTGCTTTTTCATTTTCTCGCTTATCTTCCGTCGCATCGTTTTTCTCTTCTTCAACGGGCTCAGGGTTGGCCGCACGATGTGCTTCTTGCTCGGCTTCATGAGTATTTAGCAAACGCTGAAAATGCTCGGCATGCTGCAGGTAATATTCCGCTTTAATACGGTCATTCGTGCGATGCTCGTTGAATAAACTAATATAATTATCGCGCTTATTTTCTACCTGCTTGGCATTGAAGCGCTTGTTACCACCACTGTTATTGCGGTTATTATTATTGCGATTATTACTGTTGTTACGGTTGCTGTTATTGTTGCGTCCGTATTGGCGATTGCGTCGTTGCTGCATGTTATTTCCTTATGCAATTTACTTCTTCTTTAAAACCACAGCGCGTTCAATCCCGCCATAATCTTTGCGAATCTTATGCAAATCAAACCCGTTTTGTTCCGCTACTGCGACAACCTCGTCTGCTTGCCCTTGTCCTACTTCAAATATCAACCAGCCATCTTTGCCTAAAAGGTTAGGCGCCTGATTTATTATTTCTCGGTAAAACCCCAACCCATCATCGGCTCCTATTAGAGCCATTTTGGGTTCATAATCCCGCACTTCTGTCATCAACGTGTCATATTGTGCTTGTGGGATATAAGGTGGATTGCTTATGACAAGGTCGAAGCGCTTTGTCAAGCGTGAAGCCCAGTTACCCTGTTGAAAGGTAACGCGTTCTTGCACATTCACCACCGCCGCATTGCGTTTAGCGACCGCTAACGCCGCTTCTGATTTATCAATTCCCAAGCCCTTAGCTTGCTTGAATTCATGCAACAAGGTTAGCAACAAACAGCCACTGCCCGTGCCTAAATCAAGAAATTCATAAGGTTGCTGCGAGTTTGGCAGGCATTTCATTGCCTCTTCAATCAGCACTTCGCTATCGGGCCTTGGGGTTAAAACATCTTTGGTAACGATAAAATCATGATCCCAAAACCCGCGCTCACCCAGTATCTGCGACATTGGCTCGCGCTTTACACGCCGCGCCACCATCTGCGAAAATAACGCCTCATCGCCTGCTGCATATTCCGCCAACATCTCAGCTTCGCGCTTCGGCGCATCGCAGCCTGCATCGGCCAGTTGTTGGATAATATTAGGCGAGTTCATCCGCAATATTCGCGAGACGCTCGGCCTCATCTACCGTGCGAAGCTCATCGATATATTCGTCCAAGCCGTTACCCGCCAAAACTTCGTCAATATTATAACCCGTCTTATTAATACGGTGGTCAGTTACACGGCCTTGTGGGAAATTATAAGTTCGAATGCGCTCCGAACGATCACCCGTGCCCACCTGCCCTTTACGCGCGGCAGAGCGTTCATCATCAACCTTTTGGCGCTCTGCATCATAAATACGTGCACGCAGAACTTTCATCGCTTTTTCGCGGTTCTTATGTTGCGATTTTTGATCTTGCTGGCTCACCACAATACCAGTGGGAATATGCGTTAAGCGTACCGCAGAATCGGTTGTATTAACCGACTGTCCACCAGGACCACTTGCACGGAATACATCGAAACGAATATCAGCATCTTTCAAATCAATATCGACTTCTTCCGCTTCAGGCAGCACGGCCACGGTAGCAGCAGATGTATGCACACGCCCGCCAGATTCAGTCACGGGAACACGCTGCACGCGATGCACGCCAGATTCAAATTTCAAACGCGCGAACACGCCTTTACCTGCGATACTAGCCGAGGCTTCTTTATAGCCGCCAACGCCTGTTTCCGAGATATCCATCGACTCAAATTTCCAGCCGTTATTTTCGGCATAGCGTTGATACATACGGAAAAGTTCTGCGGCAAATAGGCCAGCTTCATCGCCGCCTGTGCCTGCACGAACTTCTAAAATCGCATTTTTCTCATCCGCTTTATCTTTAGGAAGCAATGCGACTTGAATATCTTTTTCAAGCTGCGGAAGTAGCGTGTTGAGGGCTTGAAGTTCCTCATCCGCTATCTCTTTCATCTCAGGGTCTTTTAGCATTTCTGCTAGCCCTTCTTTTTCCTCAGTTGCCACTTGAAATTGTTTAAACAACTCCACAATAGGCCCCAAATCGGAATATTCTTTCGACGTAACGGCGTAATCCTCAATCGCTTCAGGATTGGCCATTTGCTGCCCCAACTCGTCAAAACGAGTGACCAGACTTTCTAACTTCTCAATAAAACCAGCTTGCATGAGGTGGTTATAGGGTAGTTACAACGAATGTAGCAATCACTTTCGTTCAAATAGCTTCACGGCTTCGGCTAATAATGTTTCACCGAGCTTATCCACCTCATCTAGCATGATAGCGTGGCTGTAATAGCGCGACACATCGTGGCCAATGCCGATGGCAATTAGCTCCACAGGGCTGCGTTTTTCGATTGTAGTAATAACCTCGCGTAAATGCAGGTCGAGATACTCGCCGCTATTGAGCGATAAGGTAGAATCATCGACGGGCGCGCCATCCGATATAACCATCAAAATTCGGCGTTGTTCGGGGCGAGCCAGCAAACGTTCATGCGCCCATAGTAGTGCTTCGCCATCAATATTCTCTTTGAGCATCCCATCTTTCAGCATCAATGCAAGATTATGGCGCGTGCGCGACAAAGCCTGCTCGGCTGATTTATAAATAATATGGCGCAGATCATTCAAACGACCAGGTTGGTCTGGCCTGCCCTGCTCCATCCAGCTTTTTCGTGCATCGCCGCCGCGCCATTCTTTGGTGGTGAAACCGAGAATTTCTACTTTCACGCCGCAACGCTCCAGCGTTCGCGCCAGCAACTCTGCCGAAAGCGCGGTAATGGTAATGGGTCGCCCGCGCATAGAGCCTGAATTATCGAGCAGTAACGATACTACCGTTTCCTTATCTTGGCTCATGCGTTCTTGCTTATAGAGATACGGATAGCCCGGTGCGATAATTGCTTGCGGCAGGCGTGCATTATTCACCAGCCCCTCTTCCAGCTCAAACTGCCAATAGCGCTCGGTTCGTGCCAATAGCAACCGTTGCAGCTTATTGGCCAAACGGCGCGTCACCTGCGCCATTTGCGGCATTTTACTATCAAGCTGCTGGCTTAGGGCTTTCAATTCTTCGTAAGGTGCCAACTTACTAGCGGGCACAACTTCATCATACTCGCGGGTAAAAACCTTATAGGGTTCGGCCACGGTATGGTCGGCATCGCCGTGGTTATGGCCGATAGATTCCGCCTCTTGCAGCATATCATCTGCGCCTGCCAATTCATCTGACATTTCAGTTTGGGCGAAATTATCTTCTTCGGCTGGCTCGTCTGATGCGCTGCCATCGGGGGCATCTTGTTCCTGCTCTTGTTCCGTTTGCGGCTCTTCATCGCCTTGCGCATCGCCCAGCGACTCAGCGTCCATTTCTGAAGCTTGCGTTTCGGGTTTAGGTTGAATGCTCCCCTCACTTAACCACTCTTGCAGCAGCAAATGAAATTCAGCTTGGTTTTCCAACGACATTAGCAGTTGGTTTTTATCCATTTCTTGCAAAGAAAAATTAAGCGCGGCAACATCCATCGCTAAAATATCGGGCACATCATAGCCTGCTAATTGCTTGCGCAAATAGGCAGCCATGGCCTCGGCATTGCGTTGTTCATCTGACAGCGGCTCGTGAGACAGGCGTTGCTCGTCCCATGCGGCGAGGTTGCCGCGCACACCATCGTAATGGGACGATGCTAACGCATCGAGTCGCGCGCTTTCCATCGCCTCATAAAGTTCGGGCTTTTGCCATCCGTGGTTTAAATCAGGGTTATGCCAGCGACGCGCCAGTGCCGCGCGGTCAATTTCGCCGCGCTGTGCCGCACGATCTTTCGCACCTAACAGCAGCAAAACATCGCTTTGTAACAAAGGCGATTCCGCATGGTTTGCCCCTTCGCGCAACGTAAGCTCTTTATTGCGCGATAAAGCGCGTGCGGCGGCAGAGAGTGTTTCGTGGTTAGAGTTCAACGCCAAACACGCGCTGGTAAAGTTCCGCAATTACGGGCTTTTCTTCTTCGTCACATTTATTGAGGAAGGTGAGTTTAAACGCATCTTCGCGATTATCGAAAATCTCGGCGTTTTCTGCCCATAGAATCACCGTGCGCGGCGACATTACTGTCGAGATATCGCCCGCCTTGAATGCTGCCCGCGTGAGCGATGCGAGCGCCACCATCTTTTTCGCCAGCGCCGCTTTTAGCTTCGGCGCTTTGGCAGTGATGATTTTTATTTCATCGGCTTCAGGTAGATAATTTAACTGGGTGACGATGTTCCATCTGTCCATTTGCCCTTGGTTGAGCGCTTGCGTACCATGGTACAGGCCGCTCGCATCGCCCAAGCCCACCGTGTTGGTGGTGGCAAAAATACGAAATTGCGGGTGCGGGGTAATCACGCGGTTTTGGTCAAGCAGCGTTAGCTTACCTGCTGCTTCTAATACGCGCTGAATTACAAACATCACATCAGGCCGCGCTGCATCATATTCATCGAACACGAGCGCTACGGGGCGCTGCAATGCCCATGGCAAAATACCTTCGCGGAATTCGGTAATCTGCTGACCGTCCTTCACCACAATCGCATCGCGTCCGACCAAATCGATACGGCTAATATGGCTATCCATATTCACCCGCAAGCACGGCCAGTTTAAACGTGCGGCCACTTGTTCAATATGGGTCGATTTTCCCGTTCCGTGATAACCTTGAATTAACACACGGCGGTTATGTTTAAAACCCGCCAAAATGGCACGAGTCGTATCATTATCAAACTGATATTGCTCATCAATTTCAGGTACATGTTCGGCTATTTGTTTAAAGGCAGGCACTTTCCAGTCGCATTGAATATCAAAGGTTTTGGAAGCAGAAATTTCAGTATCAGGTGTATCAGTCATAAATGAATGGATAAGGGGTAAGCTTTAAGATGTAAACCCTATGCCGCATTACTTAATGTTCATTTTTGAAACTAACCGTCAATAGATTCCATAATAATGGCATAAGCTTCGGTAATACGCTTAAAGCGGTCTTCGGCGGTGGCGTCTTTATTCACATCGGGATGATACATTTTCACTAGCACTTTAAACTGCTTTTTCACTTCGGCTTTTGCTACTGGCCATTTTAGCTGCATGGCTTGCAGGGCAAGGTTTACCTCGCGGCTAACCGTCGGAATTTGCGCGGCCATTTCATCGACCGTCGCGCCTTTCCCACCAAATACATCGCCAAACTTACTAGTGAAACTATCGTAAAGACCAGCGGTGGTAAATTTCTTTGGGTCGCCGCGTTCCCATGTGGGGCGGTGATCCGTATTGAGATCTTGCCAATACATCTCAATTTCCATATCCGACATACCCTCGAAATAATTCCACTGCTTATTATATTCCCCCGCATGAGATTGGCAGAAGAAATAATAATCCTTAGCAATAGGACTATAGCGCGATTTAGGCGCACGATGGTTGCCCGCATTGCTGCAATCGGGCATATCGCAGACCTTATCGTCTTTTTTGTCAGGTTCAGTCCAACGGGGGGAATAGGCAGAAGGAGGCATAGGAGCGCATTATACGCTAGATTTTTAGACTATAACAAGCGATAAACAATATATGAGCACACGAATTGAACGACTGACCGAAAACTTGCAACAGCTTGCGCCGACTCATCTACACATTAAAGATGATTCCGCCCGTCATGCAGGCCACGCCGCCATGAATGGTGTTGAGGGGGAAGAAACCCATTTAGTGGTGACTATCACTTCAACGCAATTTGAAGGCAAATCACGTGTTGAGCAGCACCGAATGGTACAAGCCCTCTGCCAAAGTGAAATGACAAAGGGCTTGCACGCTCTTCAAATTAAAGCAGCTGTAGCTTAAGCGGCTTTCGCTTCCGCCGCTTGGTCACGCACGGGATTAGGCGACGTTTCCTGTACCAGCTTTGTCAAATCGACAATCGGCTTATCGGTTTTCAGATTATTATAGAGGTCAATATTGTGAAGCTTTACCAAAACATCACATTCGGCCACTAAATCTTCCAGCGCTTTCATGTCTAACTTGCCGCCATTGCGGTAGGTTTCAAGCTGTGCGCCAGCCTCGTAACAAACATCGTGACCGACTACTTCAATACCCGCATCGCGCAATTTCGGCGCAACATAAAGCGACGGTGCTTCGCGCAGGTCATCCACATGCTCTTTAAAGGCAACGCCCAGCAGGCCAACTTTTTTAGCACCTGTTGCAATCACTGCTTTCACACCTTGGTCAATTTGCTCTTCGTTACTATCCATGATGGATTTTACGATGGGTAAATCAACGCCATGCAGGTCAGAGAACCAGCTTAGGCCGCGCACGTCTTTGGGTAAGCACGAGCCACCAAAAGCAAAACCAGGGCGCAAATAATGCGATGAAATATTCAACTGCTTATCAGCGATGAAGATTTTAATAGTATCGTCAACATTACCGCCAAAGGCTTTCACGGTGCGGCCAATTTCGTTACCAAAGGCAACTTTAAGCGCGTGCCATGTGTTATCGACATATTTGGCAAATTCGCCCGTTTCGACAGTGGTACGAATACGCTCGCCGACCACATCCTTATAAAGCTCTTCAATCGCTTCGGCAGCAAATTCTTCTTCTGCACCAATCACGATACGGCCAGTATTGAAGAAGTCTTTTATTGCCATCCCTTCACGCAAGAACTCTGGGTTGGAACCGATATAGAAATCTGTCCCTGCTTTTAGGCCAGACTCACGCTCAATAACGGGCGCAAGGCGGTTACGCATAGTACCGGGTGGAACGGTAGAACGAAGCACCACAATTGTGCCTTTATCATCCATATTTTTGAACGCTTTACCGAGCGATAATGCCACCGCATCAAGGTAAGATAAATCAGGCGAACCTGACTCAGGTGTCGGCGTGCCTACTGCAATCATCACAATACGGCTATTGGTCACGGCCATATCAAAGTCGGTGGTTGCGCGGAACGTGCCATTGTCGATAATTTCTTCAATCAGCTCATTCACACCGGGCTCAACAAAAGGAGCGGTTTTCGTATTAAAAGCTTCAACACGCTTTTCGTCAATGTCGACACCAATTACTTGGAATCCTTGCTTAGCAAAACATGCTCCCGAAACGGTTCCTACTGGGCCGAGGCCAATCATTGCTACATCAAATTTTTTGGTCATTACTGCTCCAATTGTTAATAAATGGTTAATATTTGGTTAATATTTGTTAAGCTGTATAACCTTTACGAACAACCATTGCAAGCGAAAGTTGCATTCAACCTTTATCTTTTTCCAGCTTTTCCGCCGCTTTACCCGCTTTAAGCTTGGCTTGCGCGGCTTCATCCTCATGCACCAATGAGATGAGTGTTAGGTCAGTATTGTCTTTATTTTTCGCCTTTGTATCAATTTGGCGCATAGCGCCCGTCTTCACATTAATAAGGAAAAGCGGAATTTGGTTACCTTCCGTATCTTCACCTTGCTGCTTGATAGAATATTCTTCAGTAATGTTAATCGCCTTAGTTTTCCATCCGCGCATCGCCTTACCAATTAAATCGGTCAGCACATAGCCGCCCGCAATAACGGGGCCTTTCAGCTCGTGGCTAAAGTTATTCTTCGCCGAGCCATCTTTTTCTAGCTCAACATCAATATGGTAAATACGATGTCGCCCAAATAGATGCGCATAGTTTGCGCCAATCAACGAATTATAAGCCACGTTAGATGTCGCTAATACAAGGTAGCTATATTGCTCTAAATCTAGCTCGTAATAGGCTTCATCGGACAGAATCTCGCCATAATGCACGGGAATATCGGCCATGCGCGCCTGCTTAAGCTGATGCCAGTTTGTATCAGCAATTAACACGGGCATCTTCTGACGTTGGAATACTTTCGCCAGCTCCACCGAGAAGGCGTTACCTCCCACAATGAGCACTCCATGTTCATGCTGCGCCAAACCAAAGCGCTTAGCCAACCACCCCATTGAGAAACCATGTAAGGTGACAGTCGCAAAAATCATCAAGAAGGTCACAGGTAGAATCGCTTCTGCACCTGCATAACCCGCCTCAATTAATTTAGGCGCGACTAAACCTGCGGTTACCGCACATACAATACCGCGCGGAGCAATCCACCCAATAAAAATACGCTCTCGTCGCGTCATATTACTACCGATGGTAGCGATATAAACCGAAAGTGGGCGCGTTACAAAAATAGCCAGCGCAACAAAGGCGATTCCGCCAGAGCCAATGCCCGTAATCATATCAAATTTCAAGGTCGAGGAAATCAGAATGAAAATCACCCCAACCAGCAAGATGGCGATATATTCTTTAAAGCGTTTCGTGTCGTGATAACTAGCGAATTTAGAGTTAGCCAGTGCGATACCAAAAGCGGTCACGGCAATTAGCCCGCCCTCTTTTTGAATTAAATCACTAATCGCAAAGAGCGCAATCACCATCGTTAAAATGGTCGGTTGTTTTAAATACTCAGGCACCCAGCCGCGTGTGAATGCTATTTTCAGCAAATAAGCTGCACCAACACTCAACACCGCAATACCTGCCACAATCACCAAGAACTCGATACTGGCAATCACCGTATCGGCGGCACCAGCAGCACTAGAATAAACTAAATATTCATAGGCAAATACAGCCAATAAAGCCCCTACAGGGTCATTCACAATCGCTTCCCATTTCAGCATCG
>JALZUV010000079.1 GCA_023301245.1 Rickettsiales bacterium | reverse complement strand
CCGCAACAACAAGCACATTGGCAAACCAATATTGCGAGCGCGAAATACGCCCCTTATGACTAGTCAAAAGAGTGTGAATATCCACAAATGCCCCCACTATTTACGCGGCTGTTTCGTCTTTCACATCCATCATGGCTTCGAAGGCTTCATCCCATCCACCCGTGGTGGCAGCTTTTGTATATTCCGTCACGCGGTTTTCGAAGAAGTTGGTATGTTCCACTCCATTGAGGATTTCGTCCATCCATGGTAGCGGGTTTTTATCAACGCCTTTATACATTGGCTCGTAACCAAGCTGCATCAAGCGACGGTTACCGATGAAACGAATATAAAGCTTCACTTCTTCTGCTGTCAGACCTTCAATTTCGCTCACGCCAAATGCCAAATCAATAAAAGCATCTTCGTGGGTGATGATAGTTTCGCAAATCTTATAAAGATCGCGCTTAAGCTCTTCATCATCTTCTTCGGGGTTTTCCTGAAGGAAGGTTTTGAACATGCGAATGATAGACATGGTGTGCAAAGTCTCGTCACGCGCCGACCATGCAACAATTTGCCCCATGCCGCGCATTTTACCAAAACGCTGGAAGTTCAGCAGAATCGCGAAAGATGCGAAGAGTTGAAGCCCTTCAGTGAAAGCACCAAATGCCGCCAAAGTACGTGCAATACCTGCTTTGGTTTCCGTACCAAAGTTTTGCATATAATCGTACTTATCTTTCATTTCTTTATATTTCATGAAAGCAGAATATTCTTCTTCAGGAACACCAAGCGTATCAAGCAAATGACTGTAAGCCGCAATATGGATAGTCTCCATATTCGAAAATGCAGCTAGCATCATTTGCACTTCGGTTGGCTTAAAGACTGCCGAATAATGCTTCATGTAGCAGTTATTCACTTCAATATCACTTTGGGTAAAGAAGCGGAAGATATGCATAAGCAATTCTTTCTCACCCGCAGTAATTCCCGTTTTCCAATCCTTCACATCATCAGCCAACGGCACCTCTTCAGGCAACCAGTGAATGCGCTGCTGCATTAACCATGCATCATAGGCCCACGGGTAGTGAAAAGGTTTATATACGGGTTTCGCATCTAATAATGACATATCATCTTCCTCATATTCTTCTTTTTATTCTTGTTATTATTAGTCTAAGAGCGCTCTACTGGCAAGAAAGACATTCTTCGTACATTGCAGGCTGGCCGTGGCTTGCGCCGACTGATGGGCCGTCTTTTTTCTTCACCAAGCTCATCTCCATTTGCACGTCATGGCTCACTTTGTCCGAACGCTGCATTGAAGTTGAACGACAATAATAAAGCGACTTCACCCCTTTTTTCCATGCATGGTAATGCAATAGGTGCAGGTCACGCTTATGCACATCCGGTGCGATGAATAGGTTGATGCTTTGCGCCTGACAAATAAAGTCAGAACGGTCAGCCGCATGCTCAATCACCCAACGTTGGTCCATTTCTTGTGCGGTTTTAAAGGTAAGCTTTTCGCTCTCTTCCAAGAAATCAAGATGCTGCACTGAACCTTCCGATGATGAAATTGAACTCCACACTTCTTCGTTATTCATGCCTTTTTCCGTAAGCAACTTATCAAGATGCTTATTGCGCACCGTGAAGCTACCTGAAAGGGTTTTTTGTACGAATACATTCGCCGCATAAGGCTCAATCCCCGGAGATGAGTTGCCACCAATGACCGAGATTGATGCCGTTGGCGCGACTGCCATTTTGTTAGAGAAACGCTCCATCACGCCTACTTCAGCGGCATCTTCACACGGGCCACGCTCTTCCGCTAGCTTGATAGAAGCTGCATCGGCGCCCTTACGAAGATGTGCGAACATTTTCTTATTCCATACTTTCGCCATCACTGACTCAAATGGAATTTGCTTTGCTTGCAAGAATGAATGGAAACCCATCACACCCAAACCAACCGAACGCTCACGCATGGCAGAATAAGTTGCACGCGACATTTCTTCTGGTGCAGTTTCGATGAATGACTGAAGCACGTTATCTAAGAAGCGCATAATGTCTTCTATGAATTGCGGCTCATCTTTCCATTCGTCGTATTTCTCTAAGTTGGCAGAAGAAAGACAGCAAACAGCTGTGCGGTCTTCACCTAAGTGATCAACACCTGTCGGAAGCGTAATTTCCGAACATAGGTTGGATGTCTTAACTTTCAGACCAAGCTGCTTATGGTGTTCAGGAATTTGCTTATTCACCGTATCGATAAACAGCATGTAAGGCTCGCCTGTTTCCATACGTGTCACGAGTAGCTTCACCCAAATTTCGCGGGCTTTAACGGTTTCGATAACACTACCATCATAGGGGCTTTTTAACTCCCAATCAGCATCTTGCTCAACCGCTTCCATGAAAGCATCAGTAATAGCAACACCATGGTGAATATTAAGCGCTTTACGGTTAGGGTCACCACCTGTCGGGCGGCGAATATCAATAAATTCTTCAATCTCTGGGTGGTCAACAGGCATATACATAGCCGAAGAACCACGACGCAATGAACCTTGGCTGATTGCAAGCGTGAGAGAATCTTGCACGCGCATGAAAGGAATCACGCCCGAAGTTTTGCCATTACCGCGAACTTTTTCACCAATAGAACGTAAATTCCCCCAGTAAGAACCAATACCGCCACCACGTGATGCCAGCCATACATTCTCGTTCCACATATCCACGATACCACCGAGGCTATCTTTTGTTTCATTGAGGAAACATGAGATAGGCAGGCCACGGTTTGTGCCGCCGTTTGAAAGAATGGGCGTTGCGGGCATAAACCAGAGCTGGCTCATATAATCATACAGGCGCTGCGAATGCGCTTCATCGTCGCCATAGGCGTTAGAAACACGCGCGAACATATCTTGATATTCTTCACCTTCTAATAGGTAGCGATCTTTTAATGTCGCTTTACCAAAATCGGATAATTTTGCGTCGCGTGACGTATCAATTTCTAGTGTCATTTCTTCTTTTCCCCTGACTAAACTTAGTTGCGGCATTGTATTTTTATTATTTTTATCTTGCTGAAGATTACCAACAGTCTGTTCCGCTACTATGCTCATGTTTTCGCCTCTTTGCACTATATATAGTGTCTTTTTGTTATTCCAAGCCCACATCTTGTAGTGCCTGTTTCTAATCTGACACATAATGTAAGACGAAACGCCAAGCACGGCAAGCGGTTAGATATTCACAGCGGTTGATTCGCACCTAAAGCAATGAACTATAAAGAGAAAAAAAATGTTACCCGAAACTTATCCAGAGGCTTGGAACTGCTTGCTATAGTAGTTCTGAAATAACACATAAAAAAGGCGACCCTAAAGCCGCCCTTTTATCATTATATATAAGCAAAAATATTAAGCTGTCTTTTGCACCTGAGTGTAATCTAGCTCAACAGGAGTTGCACGACCAAAGATAGAGACGGAAACTTTTACCTTCTCACGATCTTCATCAACATCTTCTACGGTACCTGTGAAGGAATCGAACGGGCCGTCTGTCACTTTAACTTGCTCGCCAATTTCGAAGATAATACCACGGGTACCCGCAGTTACGCCTTCTTCCATTTGCTTGAAAATCTCATCAACTTCGGCTTGCGGTACGCGCTGTGGCTTACCATCGGCGCCGAGGAAGCCTGTAACTTTATCGGTGTTTTTCACCATATGCCATGCAGCATCGGTCAATTGCATTTTAATAAGCAGGTAACCAGGGAAGAATTTTTTCTCTGCTTCCACTTTTTTGCCGCGACGAACTTCCATCACGTTTTCAGTCGGAACAACGATTTCTTCGATTTGATCGACTACGCCAATTTGAATGGCTTTTTCTTCAATCTGCTGTTTAATTTTATGTTCGAAGCCAGAATAAGCATGAACAATATACCAACGACCACGACCGCTACCCTTAGGCTTTTCGGCAGGCGCTTCTTCGGCTTTCACTTCTTCAGCATCAGGCTCGGAAAGGATATCGGAATCCGCACTCAGCTCAGCAACCTCTTCGGTTGACTCTTGCTCTGACGCGTTAATTTCTTCGTTTTCGTTTTTTTCTGCTTCTGACATTTTCTTACTACTTTCTGTGAGCTTTAATTATAGCCCTAAAATATATTCCACCAAATTACTGATGACTGCGTCAACCACCATGAAAAACAAAGCTGCGACAGCCGTAAGCACTAATACAGTGATGGTTGACATCACCACTTCGCGACGGCTTGGCCACGTCACTTTATTAGTTTCTTGCCTTACTTCGCGTATAAACTTTGCTGGATTCATGGTTTTCCTATTTTCGTTTTACTTTAATTTACCAGCGAATGGCAGGGGCGACAGGGGTCGAACCTGCGACCTACGGTTTTGGAGACCGTCGCTCTACCAACTGAGCTACACCCCTACAAAAAGAGATGAGGCACGAGAAGAAACTCTTCCGTGCCTCAACCTCAATTAAGCTTCAATCTTCGCTACTACACCCGCACCAACGGTACGGCCACCTTCGCGGATGGCGAAGCGTAGACCTTCATCCATTGCAATCGGTGCGATTAG
>JALZUV010000078.1 GCA_023301245.1 Rickettsiales bacterium | reverse complement strand
GCATTTATGCATGGGTTAGCTATGAACCGCGCGATATGTCGGCCCATGTACCCGAATTATTGGAACAGGTGAATGAGCGCTTAGCTGAAAAAGGCTATCAATTGACGCTAAATAAAGCAGTGATACAAAATGATGGCTTCAAGGCTCCGCTTGTTTTGAAAATATCAGATGTGCGGCTAAGTAATAACCAACATCAAGTGATAGCGAAGATTCCTGCTATTAAACTTTCACCCAGCTTTTTGGCCGTGCTAAAAGGCAAACCCTATTCTGGTAATATTGAAATTGTTGGAGCAGAGTTCTCTGTTTTGCAAGATGCACAGGGTGCTTATTATTTAAACACACAGGGCGATGTTGAACCGCTGCGCCTTGATAGTTTTTTACCTAAGCAAGCCCCCACGCAGACAGTCAAAAAGAGTTTCAGTATAAACGATCTATTTGAACAAGGTGTGCAGCAAGTAAAAATATCAAATGCGAAGGCGATGTTTCGTAGCGAATTAACAGGGTTTGAGCTTGCTATATCATCGCTGTCCGCCAGCTTTAACTCGATGCTAAGCTCGCAGCAGGTTAGGAGCGATATTGAAGCAACCTTCCTCAATTCAGACAATAAAACTGCAAGTTTACAGGCCAATATATTATATAATTATCGTAGTAAACAGGTTGAGACAAAGCTATTTATTAAACAACTTATTGCAGCGCAATTTGCCAATTTAGACTCAAGCTTGACTCACCTAACTTCACTACCATACGCCATAACTGGCAATGCGAATGGGGTGTTTAACTTAGACAGTAAGCACATTGATGGCCTTGGCTTTAACTTGCAAAGCCCAGACCATGCTAATCTTAAAATTAGGGGTAAAATTAAAGGTGAGTTCGATAATTTAGGAATCGTCGCTAAAGGCGAACTTGGCTGGTTTAATTTAGCTTTTCTAAAAAAGCATTGGCCAGAAGGTCTCGGCATTTATACGCAGCGCTGGATTACCGAAAGCTTGAGCAAGGCAACGGTAACCAAGGCAGAATTTAATATTAATGCTACCCCTGAAATGTTGCAGCAATCACCCTTGCCACCTGAAGCCTTACAGGCTGTGCTACATATCAAAGACGCACGAATTGACTATGTTACGGGCTACCCTAAAGTTGAGTCTGCAGATGGTAGAGTGTTCTTTAAAGGCCAAAGCTTATTGGCGGAAGTTGACAATATAAAGATGTTAACGGGCACACGCATGAACTCGATAAAAAATCTACCTAAGGCGACGATTAAAATCCCTGATTTAGCGGCTAGTAATATTAAAATATTTATTGATGTGCCGATAAAAGCACCTGTTAAGGACGTTATTCGTTTTTTGGAGGCGACCCCCTATAAGCTCCCTAATAACTTGCCTATTAAAACTAATAAAGTTACCGGTAAAATGCTTGGCGTGTTGTCAATGCAGGTGATTGATAGGCGTTCGCCAATTGATGATGACGTTGATTTCCAGCTTGAGGCATCGCTGCATAATATCTCGCACATGGGCTTGGCAAAAACTGCTGATTTATCCGCTTTAAATGGCACGCTAAAAGCTAATAACAATATGTTAAAAAGCAGCTTTAACGGACAGTTTAATAAGAAGAAGTTTAATGGGTCTGTTGCCCTTAAGGGAGACACAGAAACTTATAATTACAAAGGAAACCTGCCTGCTTCAATCATCGGGCTGTTTGCCAAGGATTTGAAACAAAACCTATCAGGTTCGCTTCAATTAAATGCTAGCATAAACCGCAAAAATGACCGCTCTGTTGTAGATATAGATGCCGACACAAAAGGCCTTCGCTACACGCTTCCTATTATTAATAAAGTGAAAGCAGCGAGCGCCGCAGGGCGCATCGAAGCGAAGGGCGACATAACTAAAAACCGTTTAAACTTATCGAAATTAGTTGTTAGCGATAATCATCTCGATTTCACAGGGACGCTTGGCATGAACTTTAATACAGGCGCGGTTACTCATAGCCGAATAGATAAGTTCGCAATGGGTAATAATAAGGCAAAAGGTAGCTATTCGTTAAAATCGGGGCAGCATCATTTAACGCTTACTAGTCCCATGCTTAATTTAGAAGCACTAGAGACAGACGATGAAAAACAGAGCAAATCTTTCTTTCAGCATCTCGCAGATATTCCCAATATTGTGGCTAACATAAAATTAGCAAAAGTGCGTTTTGAAAAAGACAAAGAGATGAGCGATATTGTACTTAAGGCCAATTGCAAAAAACAACGCTGTAGTGCCTTTAATTTTTCAGCTAGGGCAGGCGATACGCCGATTACTGCTCAAATTGGCGATATACAAGGCAAGCGTAATTTTACTGCCAGCACCCCTAATTTAGGCAAAATTCTGCGCGCCACAGGTACCTTCAATGACTTTCGTAACGGCGCTCTACAGATAAACGCTGTTTATCAAGACGAGCTACCAAACCGACCAATGGCAGGGCGTGTAATTATTGAGGATTTTAATGCGAAAAATATTCCGCTTTTGGCTAAGCTTCTGACCGTAGCGACCTTCACAGGTATTCTAGACAGCATATCTGGCGGCGGAATAAGTTTCAGCAAAATGGAAGTGCCTTTCCAATATGACCTGAAAAAACTGGTAATCGACAAAGCAAAAGCTGTCGGACCTTCCATTGGTATTACAGCCAGCGGCTCGCTTGATGTTGTGCCTGATGAAATTAACGTTGATGGTGTGCTAATTCCTGCAAAATTATTTGATACTATCTTAAGCGATATTCCAATTATTGGTAATGTCTATCAGGCGATAACAAGTGGTGAGGGCTTAGTTGCCGTCAATTATAACATCAAAGGCAAGTTCGATGATGCGAAGGTTAAGGTGAACCCACTTTCTGCGCTGACTCCAGGTTTTTTACGCGATGTATTTAGTACAGGCGGAGTCGCTTCGAAAGAGAAAAAGCAAGATGCAAAAGACGCAAAAGAGGCCATTAAAGCGGTTGAAGATGATTTAAAAACGATGGAGGGCGAAACCATAAAGCCCCCGAGCAAACCCTCTAATAAGCCAGTGAAATCGAAAGCTCCTTCAAACCCGCGTAAAAAACCCCGCTTTTAAGCGTTTTTACACCAGCTTCGTCATCAGTCTGTAACATGGCTGCTGTAATGTTATGACATGCTAGTAAAACTCTATTCTGCGCTTGGCGCTGTGCAACATGCGGTTTCCCCGCACATGCAAGAGATAGGCTATTTCGAAAAACAAGCATTACAAGCCATGGGCGCGAAAGGTTATCGCACCGCTGACTATGAAAAAGACAGTGAAATTCTAGGCCAAATTCAAAACATCTATAATCTTGAAGGCATCACTCAATTACCGAAGGTTATTTTATACGAACAAGATATTCCAAATGCCGCTTTTATTCATACGGGCACTATTGTGGTTTCAACAGGGCTGTTAAAGCGGCTCAATAAAGATGAACGCGAAGGGGTGCTTGCACATGAAATTACCCATCAAAAACAAAATGGCGTTAATTTAAGCGTTTTTGGCGCATATTTAGCGACCACCCTAGTAGGCACAACGCTTCTCACCAATAAAATTATGAATAAAGCGCCCGCTAAGCTTAGTGGCTCTTTGATGAATTATCTCACCTTTGGCGCAGTGGGCTATATTGTCAATTTAGCGACCTCCATCCCATTTTTCGCGCATAAGCGACATCAAGAATATAAGGCCGATGAAGGTGCCGCATGGATAACCCGTAAGCCTGAAGCACTGGCGAGCGCCTTGAGGGAATTAGAAAAGCCCCCTGAAGGCCAAAAAGATAATGCCCCAAAAATTGCGCCAACCGATGGGAATATACCAATGGCCGCGCTGCATAATAATGCTAATACGCATGAAGAAGGCTTACAAGGATTGAAACATAAACTCTATGCGAGCCACCCAAGCACAGATAAACGAGATGTAAAATTAAAAAACATAGAAATAAAACAGCGGTCTATGGGAATGCACCATAGTCAGCTTAACCCTAAAAAGGGCGCAACACACGAAGAGCGTGTCGTTAAGCTATCCGAAGAATCGCGTGCTTCTTCTTCCCAGCTGAAAGCTTAGCATAGCCTTCAGCCGTAATGGCATCTGCCTTAATAAGCTGCATTTCATTTTCAACTTTTTCGTCATTCAAGCGCGCACCGCCGCCACTAATTAGCTGGCGAGCCTTCTTGCCCGATTCTGCCAATTCAACCGTATGCCACAGCTTATAGGCAGGAATGCCTTCATCAAGCTCGGCTTGGGTGACGGTGAATTCTGGCAAATCATCACCCACCGTGCCTTGCTCGAATGTTTTCTGTGCGGTTACGGCAGCATCAAGCGCGGCTTGTTCGCCATGCAACATTGCGGTTGCCGCATTGGCCAGCACCTTCTTGGCTTCGTTAATGCCAGCACCTTCAAGCGCTTCAAGCTTGGCAATTTCATCCATCGGCATGTCGGTGAAGAAGCGCAGGAAACGACCCACATCAGCATCTTCAGTATTGCGCCAAAACTGCCAGTAATCGTAAGGCGATAGCATCTCAGGGTTTAACCATACCGCGCCCGCCGCTGTCTTACCCATCTTCGCCCCTGATGAGCTTGTGATGAGAGGGGTGGTTAGGCCGAATAACTTAGTATTTTCTTCACCTTTGGCGGACGCTAAATGGCGGTTGAGCTCAGTGCCTTGTGTGATATTCCCCCACTGGTCAGACCCGCCAATTTGCAGGCGACAATTATGTTTATCGGCAAGTACGGTAAAGTCATAAGCTTGGAAAACCATATAGTTAAATTCAAGGAAACTTAAGTTCTGCTCACGCTCTAGGCGCAGGTTCACACTATCCATTGAAAGCATTCGATTGACCGAGAAGTGACGGCCAACTTCGCGTAGGAAGGTTGGGTAGTTTAGCTTATCAATCCACTCCGCATTATCGACTAGCTCGGCATTATCGAAATTAATGAAGCTCTCAAAGTTCTGGCGGATGCCTTGTTTGTTGGCTTCGATGGCTGCGTCATCTAGCAGTTTGCGCGATTCGTCTTTGCCTGATGGGTCGCCAATTTTGGTGGTGCCACCGCCTAGTAGTACGATAGGCTTATGGCCGCATTGTTGAAACCAGCGTAACGTCATAATTTGCAGCAGGCTGCCCACGTGCAAGCTATTGGCTGTGCAGTCAAATCCAATATAGGCCACGCCGCTAGTGCCGTTCTTTTCATGTTCAGCTAAATAGGCATCGAGGCCACTATCATCTGTTTGTTGATGAATAAAGCCACGTTCGGTCATGGTGCTAAGGAATTTCGATTTGTAAGTCATAGGGTGAAGTTGTACGCAAGTAGTAGGAGATTACAACATGAATGATGCACCTGTTTGGGCAATTGGCTTAATGAGCGGAAGCTCGCTTGATGGAATTGACGTGGCCGCTATTTTAACCGACGGCTATTCGGTGTTAGAACAAGGCCCTTCACTGACCATTGATTATAAGAAAAAAATGCGCGAACGCCTGCACCGCGCTGTTCATCGCCTATCGCCCGACAGAGCCTTGCTGGAGCATGATATGACATTGCTTCACGCAGAGGCTGTTAATAAACTCCGCGAGAATTTTGATAAACCGATTGAAGCCATCGGCTTTCACGGCCAAACGGTTGACCATCGGCCTGACGAGGGTGTTTCGATTCAGATAGGCAATGGTGCTTTACTGGCCGAAAAAACAGGCATTAGAGTGGTGAATGATTTTCGCCGTGCCGATATTGCTGCTGGCGGGCAGGGCGCACCACTCGTGCCCTTGTATCATGCCGCATTATGCCGCGAAATTGATAAGCCCGTGGCCGTTATTAACATTGGTGGTATCGCAAATATTAGCTGGCTTAGTGCTGATGGCCGCATTTCGGCCTTCGATACAGGCCCCGGAAATGTGCTGCTAAACGATTGGGTAAAACAACGCTGCGATGGTATGGATTGCGATGAAGGCGGCAAGCTGGCCGCTGCAGGCACGGTCAACCAAGAGATTCTCGATTATTATCTGGAGCATCCGTATTTTAGTCAGCCTTACCCCAAATCGCTAGACCGCAACGCCTTCTCGCTTTCGCCGATTCAGAACCTATCGACTGAAGATGGTGCGGCTACGCTCACGGCCTTCACCACCCGCACCATTGCCATGGCCGAACAGTATTTTCCTGATAAACCGAAACAGTGGATTTTCTGTGGTGGCGGATGCCACAATACCACCATGGTTGACCAATTACGCGACTATTGTAGCAACGTAAAACTCGCCTCAGAAATGGGATGGGATAATGATGGGCTAGAAGCTCAAGCCTTTGCCTATTTTGCCGTGCGTTGCTTGCAGGGAAAGCCAATTACTTTCCCCGAAACCACTGGTGCTACTCGCGCGGTAGTTGGCGGCGCCGTTTATCAGGCGGCTGGCGACGACCAGTAAACTCAGCGCGGCGGCTTTCCATATAGGCATAGACCACGTTATTAAGTTCTTCCAACTGATTGCGGAAATAGTGATCCGCGCCATTAATTTGCGTATAATCAATTGTGCGGCCTTTTTGCGTGATAATTTTATCTTTCAATTTTTCAACTGACTCAAAAGGTACAATCTCATCGCGGTTACCCTGCACAATCAAACCTGACGATGGGCAAGGTGCTAAAAATGAGAAGTCATAGAGATTTGCCGGTGGGGCAATGGTAACAAAGCCTTCAATTTCAGGGCGGCGCATAAGTAGTTGCATCGCAATCCATGAGCCAAACGAAAATCCGCCAATCCAGCAGGTTGAAGCTTCAGGGTTTTGCTGCTGCATCCAATCGAGGGCTGCTGCTGCATCTGATAGCTCGCCGATACCTTCATCATACGTGCCTTGGCTACGGCCAACTCCACGGAAGTTGAAGCGCATCACCGAAAAACCAAACTTAACAAAAGCATGATAAAGGTGATAAACAATCTTATTGTTCATTGTGCCGCCATAAAGCGGGTGAGGGTGAAGCACGAGTGCAATAGGTGCGCCAGGCTGTTCAGCGTGGTGGTAGCGAGCTTCGATACGGCCTTCAGGGCCGGGGATAATAATGTCAGGCATGAAACGAGTACGTCCGTAATAGTTGACTAAAAAAGTAAGGTTTTGCTGGGATTCCTACCATTTATATGGTAAATGCCCGCAGCAGCATCTTGAATGTTAGCTAAGTAAAGGAATGAAGAAAGTTTTGCAATGTTTAAGCGTATGAAATCAGATATCGATGCCATCTTTGCTCGCGACCCTGCCGCGCGAAGCCTGTTAGAGATAGTTTTTTGCTATCCAGGTTTTCAAGCATTACAGGCTTATCGTCTATCAAATTGGTTGTGGCGACATGAATTAAAGCTCATTGGCCGCTTTGTATCGCACATAGCACGATTATTTACAGCGATTGAAATTCATCCTGCGGCGACCATTGGTGAGCGCTTATTTATTGACCATGGTTTTGGTGTGGTGATTGGCGAAACAGCTGAAATTGGTAATGATGTTACTTTATATCATGACGTTACGCTGGGCGGCACCGCCCCCACGAGCGAAGAAAAAGGCAAAAAGCGCCATCCAACCTTAGAGGATAATGTTATTGTAGGTGCTGGCGCACAGTTGCTAGGTCCCATTACCATTGGTTCTGGCGCGAAGATAGGTTCAAATGCCGTGGTCGTGCGCGATGTTGAAGCAGCCGCAGTTATGGTGGGCGTTCCCGCGCAATCTGTTACGGCGCGCAAACAAAAAGACGGTGAACATTTTGATGCTTACTGCGCCTCGGCAGGTAAAGAAGACCCACTCATAAAGTCGATTCAAGAAATGCATTTAGAAATGCGCTCAATGCAGCAACGCTTGCAGCAAGTGGAGGCTATGCTTGGCGACAGCGAGATAGAGCCTATTAGCCGCTGGGAAGTAAACTAGGTGCTACTTACTACTAAGAGTCGCTACGCCGTAATGGCCATGGTCGATTTGGCTCTTTCAGAGATGGAGAAGCCCCAAAGCTTGCCTGATATTGCGGCACGTCAAGAGTTGCCATTATCGTACTTAGAGCAATTATTCCCAAAACTGCGTAAAGCGGCGCTGGTTAAATCTATCCGTGGCCCCGGTGGCGGCTATGTGTTGGCACAAGAGGTCGATGAAATTACTATTCTCGCTATTGTTGAAGCCGTGGATGAATCGTTGAAAATGACCCGCTGTAGTGGCGATGCAAAAGAAGGTTGCATGATAAAATCATCGCGCTGCCTTACCCACTCGCTCTGGAAAGGGCTAGGAAAACAAATTAGCGAATATCTGGGTAGCGTAACGCTTGGCAGCTTAACGCAAGGCTCACGCGCTCTTGCTCAAATTGACGAAATGAGTGCTTAATGATTTACCTCGATTACAATGCGACCTCTCCTGTACTGCCCGCCGTACGCGAGCGTATGGAGGAATTGGAAGCACTGCCGCTCAACGCATCCTCTGTTCATGCGATGGGGCGAAAAGCTAAGCAAGCGCTGGAAGATTCCCGCACTATTGTTGCCAATAGCATCTCTGCTTGGCCAGATGAGGTAATTTTCACCGCAGGCGGTACGGAGGCTAACAACCTCGCACTTAAAGGCATTGCTGGGCGCAAGCTAATAGTTGCCTCGAGTGAACATTCTTCAGTGGTTGAAATTGCTAAAGCCAATAACGCAATTACGGTGCCTGTTAGCGCCGACGGTCTGCTGGATATTGCTGCACTTGAAGAAGCACTCCAAGCTAATGAAAATGCGCTCGTATCTATCATGCTCGTGAATAACGAAACGGGCGTTATTCAACCCATCCGCGAAATTGCCGCGTTAGTGCATAAATATAATGGGCTAATGCATTGCGATGCGGTGCAAGCAGTGGGTAAATTAGCCTTCGATTTTACAACTCTAGGCGTAGATATGCTCACCATCGCCGCGCATAAAGTGGGTGGACCAAAAGGGGTAGGCGCACTTATCGCTAAAAACGATGTTCAGCTAAGCCCTCAATTGGTAGGAGGCGGCCAAGAAAAGCGTCGCCGTGCAGGCACCGAAAATATCGCAGCCATTGCAGGCTTTGCCGCCTTGCTGGAAAACTTGCCTAATCTTGAGAAGCTAAAACTATTGCGCGAAATGCTGGAAAGCGAAATGCTAGATTTATCGCCTAAGTCTATCTTAGTTGCCAAAGACGCAAGACGGGCAGCAAACACCTTATCGGTTATCACCGAAGGACTATCGAGCGAGTTGCAATTGATGCATCTCGACCTCGCAGGAATTTGCGTTAGCGCAGGTTCGGCATGTTCATCTGGGCGCATTGAACCCAGCCACGTGCTCGGCGCGATGGGGTACAGCAAAGCGCAAGCCTCTTGCGCTATCCGCATTTCGATGGGCTGGGGCACCACCGAGGTTGAAGTAAAAGCCTTGTTGCAAGCATGGCGCAAGTTAATTGAGAACCACTCGCAAGCCGCATAAACCTTGACTATTTGTAATGTTCGGGGCTTGCTTTCCGCTGGCGCTTCGACTATATAATCGCTATAGTCCGACTAAATTAGTAAGGTATTAAAAAATTCCATGGCAAATGTATTAAATATTCCCCGCGAAATGCCCGTTAAAGACGGTATTCGTTTCCCAATTTACCTCGATAATCAGGCGACTACGCCGATGGATGAGCGCGTCATGGAAAAGATGATGCCTTATTTTATGGAGAAATTTGGTAACCCGCATTCACGTTCTCACGCTTATGGCTGGGAAACTGAAGCTGCAATTGAACTCGCCCGCGAGCAAGTGGCTGACCTAGTTAATGCTAACCCGAAGGAAATCGTTTTCACTTCAGGTGCAACCGAAGCTAACAACATCGCCATTAAAGGTGTTGCCGAGTTTTACGGTGAGAAAAAGAAACATATTATCACCGCGCAAACCGAGCATAAATGTGTGCTTGAAAGCTGCCGCTACCTTGAGCAAAAAGGTTTCGAAATTACTTATCTACCCGTGCAAAAAGATGGTCTAGTTAACCTAGATGAACTTAAAGCCGCGATGCGTGAAGATACATTGCTTGTATCTATCATGATGGTGAATAACGAAATTGGTGTAATTCAACCTGTTACCGAAATCGGCAAGCTATGTCGTGCTAACGGTACGTTCTTCCACACCGATGCTGCACAATCTTTCGGCAAAATGCCAATTGATATTGAAGCAATGAACATCGACCTGATGAGCATCTCAGGCCATAAAATTTACGGCCCTAAGGGTATCGGTGCACTTTATGTTCGTCGTCGTCCTCGTGTTCGTATCAAGTCGATTCTATCAGGTGGCGGTCAGGAACGTGGCTTCCGTTCTGGTACGTTACCAACACCAATGGTGGTTGGTTTGGGCGAAGCAGCGCGCATCGCTAAGCTAGAAATGGCGAACGACCAAAAACACGTAAAAGAGCTTTCAGATTACTTTATGAAAGAGATTACGGATAATATTAAAGACGTATTCTTAAACGGTCATCGTGAGCATCGTATCCATGGCAATCTAAATATCAGCTTCGCTTA
>JALZUV010000077.1 GCA_023301245.1 Rickettsiales bacterium | reverse complement strand
CCAGCCCTGAGCATTGGCGTAAGCCAATAGCCCATCGTCGAGCCCAGTAGGGCGAACGGGGGCAAAACAAATAGCCGAGGCCAGTAGGCCGACCCAGCCTTGAGCGTGAGCGGAGCGAATAGCCCATCGGAGCGACAGCATGTCGCGCACGGGGGCAAGAAATCAACCTCTTAAGCTACGTGGCGGTTAAGCTCAACTTGGCTGCGAGGGCCCATTTGCTGGATGATGTCGGCGGCGCATTTGCTGCCTAAAGCACCTGCATCGGCCATGTTCATGCCGTGGGTGAAGCCGTAAAGCACGCCTGCTGCGTAAAGGTCGCCTGCGCCAGTCATATCCACCACTTCGCCGTTCAAGGTGGCGGGAGCAACTTCAATGCGCTCATCGCCTTTTGCGATGATTGAGCCTTTATTGCCGAGCGTGGTGCAGACCATCTCGGTTTGGTCGGTAAACATTGTAATATTAGCTTCGATAGTATCTTGCTGGCCGAGGCTCATCATTTCGCCTTCATTGGCGAATAGAATATCGACATAGTCGCGGATGAGCGCTTTAAACTCGTCGCGGTGACGGTCAACGCAGAATAAATCAGAAAGTGAGAAGGCCACTTTTGTGCCAGCTTGCTTTGCAATTTCAACTGCTTGAGTGATGGCTTGCTTGGCGGAATCTTGATCCCATAGGTAGCCTTCAATTAGCATCACTTGCGCGTCTTTAATCAGGTTTGCGTCAATATCTTCAGGCTCAACATCCGCACATACGCCAATGTAAGTGTTCATGGTGCGTTCGCCATCAGGGGTGACCGAAATTAGGCAGCGAGCCGTTGGCTTGCCTTTAGTGGCGGCGGGGATTGGGAAGTTAATGCCTTCTTTTTCCATGCCTTCGCGAAACTGATTACCCAGTTGGTCGTTACGAACTTTACCGATGAAAGAAGTGCGAGCGCCAAGTTGTGCAAGGCCTGCGAGTGAATTGGCGACAGAACCACCTGAAACGGTCGTTGGGTTTACCATTTTTTCGGTGAGTGAAACGGCCTGTTGATCGTCGATTAGCGCCATTGAGCCTTTGGTCATGCCTTCGTCAGCAATGAAGCTTTCTTCGCAATGGGCCAGAACATCAACAATGGCGTTACCAATGCCGGTCACGTGGTATTTTTTATCAGTCATTTTATGTCTTTCTTTAATCGGTCAGTTTATAGACTTCGTTTCCGCCCAAAATGGTACGGATAGCGCGGCCTTTGGTTTTTGTATCGTCAAACGGTGAGTTTTTCGATTTGCTTGAGAATTCTTTGGGGTTAATCACCCAATCAACATCTACATCAATTAGGGTGAGGTCGGCCTCAACGCCTTTGGTGATGCGGCCAGCGGGCAGTTTGAGAATATCAGCTGCTTGGTAGGTCATTTTACCAATCACCTCCATCAGGCTCATCGCGCCACGGTGGTAGAGGTCGAGCGATAGTGGCAGCATGGTTTCTAGCCCGACGATACCGAAGGCTGCTTCTGAGATTGGAACGCGTTTTGATTCTTGGTCATGCGGGGCATGGTCGGTGGCGATAGCGTCAATTGTGCCATCTTGTAAGCCACGAATTACCGCCTGTTTATCGCGCTCAGCGCGTAGTGGCGGGTTCATTTTGGCGAAGCTGCGGTAGTCGATGCAAGCCTCGTCGGTTAGCATAAAGTGATGCGGGGCAGCTTCGGCTGTTACAGGCAAACCTTCGTGCTTGGCGCGGCGGACGGCTTCAATCGCTTCGGCAGTCGAGATGTGCAATACATGGTATTTTGCGCCCGTTAAACGCACCAACTGAATATCGCGGTCAACAATCACCGCTTCCGATGCGTTGGGGATGCCGCGTAGGCCTAGTTTTGTGGCCACTGCGCCCTCATTCATGCAACCGCCGTTAGACAGGTTTAAATCTTCTGCATGTTGGCCAATTGGCACATCAAGCTCGCGGGCGTAAGTTAGTGCTTGGCGCATAAGCTGCGCGTTCATAATTGGCAAGCCATCGTCAGTAAAGGCCACAGCACCTGCTTTGGCCAGCAAGCCCATTTCGGTTAGGCGTTCGCCCTTCATGCCTTTAGATACGCAAGCGTAAGGGTGTAAGCGGCAATAGCCCGTTTCGCGCCCTTGTTTTAGTAGAAATTCCAACACCGCCACATCGTCAATTACAGGGTCAGTATTTGGCATGGTCGAAACACTTGTGACTCCACCCGCGGCGGCAGATTTACTGCCTGTTTCAATCGTTTCTTTATATTCTTGGCCAGGTTCGCGAAAATGCACTTGAATATCAATTAAGCCAGGGGTCAGCAAATGACCGCCACAATCCACCACTTCAGCGCCATCGGGAACGCTGCCATCCATAAATAAGCCTGCGCCAAAGTCAGCAATTTTGCCATCTTCCACCAGCACACTGCCAATCGCATCCAGCTGAGTGGCAGGATTCATCAAGCGCGCGTTCTTATAAACGGTGCGGCCTGTATGTTTGGCGGGCTTAGTAAAATGTTGTGTGGACATTAGTTATCTTCCTCGTTGAACGATTTCGAGCACTTGTTTGCGAAATTCTAGCGGGTGGTCTACCCATGGAATGGGCGAAACGCCAGCACCTGTACCGTTAATTTCGAGGCTGCCGAAGTTAAGGATACGGCCAATAATGCCTTGGTCTAAATTCACGCTTTCTACATTGCGGTGGTTGAGCTCGGCGGTATTGCGCGAGATGAAACCCGTTTTGACGATAATGCGTTGATCAGTCACCACAAATTCGGTGCTAATCATCAGGATATAACAGCGGATGAGCGCTATAATTCCCAGCGCCACAAGGGTGGCTACATACATGGTTTGAAACGGAAATACCAAAATGAGCGCGAAGAATAACAGCGCAGGCATATAGATGAACCAATGGAATTTTGCCTCATAAAGGATACTCTCGTTTGAGAGTAGGTTTTGTCGTGCGTAAGAGCCCATGATGCTACCTTTCTAAAACTTCTAATACTGCTTGGCGGATAGCGACACCCATCTCGACTTGGTCGAGGATTATGCTGCGGTTAATATCGTCGGCGAGTTCTGTATCAATTTCAACACCACGGTTGATGGGGCCGGGGTGCATGACCAAAGCGTCAGGTTTGGCGAGTTTCAATTTCGCTTCGGTCAGGCCGAAAAATTCAAAATATTCGCGGATGCTTGGCACGGCCATGCTGGCTTGCATACGTTCCATTTGAATGCGAAGCATCATCACAATATCGCAACCTGCAATACCTTCTTCGAGGTTATAATAAGGTTTTGCGCCGAGCGATTCTGGCGCGGTTGGCATGAGGGTTGCTGGCGCAATCATGCGTACTTCAGCGCCCATCGTGTTGAGTAGCAAGATGTTTGAACGCGCCACGCGGCTATTGACGATATCGCCACAAATCGCGACTTTTAAGCCCTTTAAACTGCCTTTGCGTTGGCGGATGGTGAGCGCATCGAGCAGGGCTTGAGTGGGGTGTTCGTGGCTGCCGTCGCCTGCGTTAATCACTGCGCCGTTAATTTTTTCGGCCAGCAAATGCACCGCGCCCGATTCGTGATGGCGTAGGATAACATAATCTGGCTTCATGGCGTTAAGCGTCATGGCGGTATCAATCAGCGTTTCGCCCTTTTTGGCGCTGCTGGTTGCGACGGACATATTAATAACATCAGCGCCAAGGCGCTTGCCTGCTAGCTCGAAGCTAGTGCGCGTGCGGGTAGAATTTTCAAAGAATAGGTTGATAACCGTGCGGCCGCGCAAGATAGGGTGTTTTTTATCCGATTCGCGGTTGCGGGTGACATAACCTTCTGCCGTATCAAGAATCAGATTAATGTCAGAAGGCAATAATCCCTCAATCCCCAGTAAATGCTGGCTAGAGAATTTTGTCGCTTTATCGTTCTTATTTGCGCTCAAAGGGAGAAAGCCTGTCATTTATTTTGCACTTGGTCGCGCATTCTTATAGGAAAAGAGTATGAAACGTCAAACATTTTACCGCGTAAGCGCCTCGTTAATTCTCCTCGCTAGCCTCGCTGCCTGCGATGCCCGCCCTGGTTCGCAAATAGATAACCGTGGTTTTTTAGATGAATTACTGAAAGATGGCCCCCAAGTAGGTGGCGTTTCTGATGCGCTATTATCGACTGCCGTTCAAGCAGAGGAGGTGAATAATTATGGCCGCGCTCTGCAATATTATCAACAGCTGGTCGATAAATATCCGGATAATCTAGAATATCGCATTAAAATGGCCGATAATTTACGCCGCACCGAACAAAGTGATAAAGCTATTCAGCTGTATGATACGGTGCTACAAAAACAGCCGCGCCACGCTGCTGCACTAGAGGGTAAGGGTCTTACCTATATCACTAAAGGCGATTTTTCTTCTGCTAGCCAAAGCCTAGAAGAAGCCATGGCCATTGATGGCAACCGCTGGCGTACGCTCAATGGTGTTGGCTTATTATTTGTGGCTAAAAATATGCCGAACGAGGCGATTGCCTATTTCGATTCCGCCTTAGCGCGCTCGCCTGATCATCCAACGGTGCTTAATAATGTTGGTCTAACGCTGGCACTAAATGGCAATTACGACCGTGCCATTGCTGCGCTAAACCGCGCCAGTGGTAAGGTGAAAAATAAATCTGTTGAGCGTAAACGTATCGACCTGAACCTAGCGCTTGTCCTTGGCCTGTCAGGCGATATGACCCGTGCCGAACAAGTAGCCTCGCGCCATTTATCGAGCATTGCCTTGCAAAATAATATGGGCTTCTACGCGAAATTAGCGGGTGACGATAAACTTGCCAAAGCCTACCTAAATAGTGCCCTTTCAGGCAGCTCTAAGTTTTATGAGCGCGCTTGGGATAATTTGGAGAAGATGAAGTAATATTGGTTTTGCCCCCGCTCGCCCTACTGGGCTCGACGATGGGCGACGCTTCGCTTGCTCATGGCTGGGTCGGCCTACTGCCCTCCCTTTTTTGTTATATGAAAATTGTCACCCTGAACTTGTTTCAGGGGCTATTGTACAGCAGGCGAAATGGATGCTGAAATAAATTCAGCATGACAATAGAACTCAACCAGAATTCTTCGCCTTTACCCAAAGCGCTTCCATTTCTTCTAATGTTGAATCTTTGCTGATATTTGGCTCAATGGCGCGGTAGCGCTTTTCGAATTTGGCGTTGGCTTTTCGTAGCGCTGTTTCGGCATCTACCTTTACGTGGCGGGCTACGTTGACGATGGCAAATAGCAGGTCGCCTAGTTCTTCTTCAATATTGGTGTTATCGGCGATGGCTTCTTTTAGCTCGCCCATTTCTTCATCTACTTTATCGAATACGGGCGGTAGCTCAGGCCAATCGAACCCTTGTTTGCTGGCTTTCTTACCCAATTTTTGCGAGCGCAATAGGGCAGGGAAATTCATGGGGATGTCATCTAGCACCGAGGTGTGGCCTTTGGCTTTCTTCTCGGCCGCCTTGATAGTTTCCCAATTATCTACTTGGTCTTGAGCAGTTCTAATTTCTGGCCGTGTGCTAGAAGCAGGCACAGTATGTGTCTGCCCTTTAGTCGGCGAAGCCGTTAGGCTCATCGCGTCGGCCAGTAGGCCAGAGCGGGGGCAATCAGAAAAATCTACGTGCGGGTGGCGGTCTATCATTTTATCGTTAATGCCTTTGGCTACTTGTTCGAAGGTGAAGATGCCTTCCTCCTCCGCCATTTGGGCGTGGAACACTACTTGCAGCAATAGGTCGCCTAGTTCTTCCTTGAGGCTGGGCATATCGTTGCGCTCAATCGCATCGGCCACTTCGTAGGCTTCTTCCAGCGTGTAAGGCGCGATAGTGCTGAAATTCTGCTCCACATCCCACGGGCAGCCGCCGTTAGGGTCGCGTAAGCGTTTCATAATCTCTAAAAGTCGCTTCGTTTCTTGCATTTTTCGCCTTGTCTGTTAGTTAATGCTTTATGACAGATACAGCCCAAAAATCCAAGCCACAAGCGCATTACCCATCTCCCGTTGCCAACCCTGATTTTGCTAAAATTGAGCAAAATATTCTGGAGCAATGGCAGAGCAATAACGCTTTCGAAAAATCCGTTGAAAACCGCAAAGATGCGGAAGAATATGTATTTTACGATGGTCCTCCTTTCGCCAACGGATTGCCGCATTATGGCCATTTGCTTACAGGCTATGTGAAAGATTTATACGCCCGCTACCACACCATGAAAGGCAGCAAAGTCGAGCGCCGCTTTGGGTGGGATTGCCATGGATTGCCCGCCGAAATGGGTGCAGAGAAAGAACTAAAGATTTCAGGCCGCAAAGCGATTGAAGAATTTGGTATCGATAAATTCAACGAACATTGCCGTTCATCTGTCATGAAATACGCAGGCGATTGGGAAACCTACGTTGACCGCCAAGCCCGCTGGGTAGACTTCCAAGGCGATTATAAAACCATGGATACTAACTTCATGGAATCGGTCATTTGGGCATTTAACGAGCTTTACAAAAAAGGCCTAATCTACCAATCGCACCGCGTAATGCCTTACAGTTGGGCAGCCGAAACGCCGCTTTCAAA
>JALZUV010000076.1 GCA_023301245.1 Rickettsiales bacterium | reverse complement strand
GCGGATTTGCGCCCGCCGTTGGTTGACCTGTCCACCAAGCCCTCTATCGCCACCATCGCCCTCGTCGGCGCTCGGACCAGCGCTGCACGAACCGCCTCTCGTCCCTTCTCCGCCATGAGGTTCTATAGTCGTGGAACCGACAACCCCATCCTCTCCACCATGTGACGCCCCGCTCCCAGCTCCACGCTCCCTACTCCCGACCCCGGCGGCGCAGCGTCGTGCCAGGCTTTGGTCGAGCTGTACGCAAACCTCAAAGTTACCGTCCTCGTCGATCGATCTGGGGTTGTGCGAGCTTTGCTCGGTCTCCTCTCCGCCACGGGGCTCGACGGTCACGGGATCGACGAAGCCTTGTGTATCGGGCGAAACTTCCTCACCACCCCTACCCCACTCGGCAGCACTCCCGGCAGTACATCCCCCGTCGCCCCCTCCCGCCCCCCCGCTGCCCGCATCCTGTCCTGACGGACTCCTCACTCCATCCGGGTCCACGACGCTGGCCGTCGATGTCGTTGGGAGCGCCCCCCCCTGGAGAGTGGCGCCACGGAGGGTGCCAGAGTCTGCGACAGGGTCCGGCGGTTCCTGACACCTTGCTTGAATGGCTTCGAAGCCGCGCTCAAGGGCGGCGATGAGACGGCACCTGGCGCGGTTTTCTTCGGCGAGACGGGCAGAAGTCGTACCGCCCTCCACTCCCGCAAGGCCACCCCCCGATTGATCTGCGGACGGCAGGTCAATAGTCTCGTCGCCGAAGGCGCTGGCAAAGTCGTCGCTGTCGAGGTCCTCGTCCACACGAGTCCGTGCCACCTCAATGTTCTGGTCCCGCCGGCTCAGCAGCACGCGCTCTACTTCCCGAAGGCGGCGAAGGACCCTGGCGTGGTTGTCGGCGTCTTCTCGCCGCGTTCTCTCGATGTCCTCCAGTTGACGCTCGCGACGCCTAAGCTCCACGCGTATTCGTTGGCGAACAACGCGTGGGGGCATGCTCGCGGCGGGTTCAATGCCGTCCTCTCGCAGCGTGTCGGATTGCCGTCCGCCGGGGGGCGCCGGGAGTGCGGACGAGAAAGGTTCATCGTCGGTCCACTCGTGCGCCCAAGCAGAGTCGTCGACGGGGTCATTGTCGTCGTAGAAGCGGCCGCGACCCTCCGGCCAAGGCAAGCGCGGGAAAGGGGCGGGCGGAGCCCAGGTGGAGACGGCACGGTCCCACCGTGCCAACGCCCTCCCGACCCGAGAGGACGGGACGAGCGTCCGAACATCAGCATGCAACCGCGCCGCTCGACACCATAGCACCAGGCCAGACCAACCGGGAAGGGTGGCGTAGGGTGGCCAGCATAGCCCACGAATATCCAGAAGAAGGGCATGGAACACTCCGACGCCGCCCATGCCTAGACGATGCACGTATCCGGCAGTTTCCTCTGGGGCAACAATCAACATCCCTGTGGTGGTGAACTGTCGAAGCTGTCGAGGCACGGGTCGACACCGTGTAACCTCAAACCCTGGAATCCTTTCTACGTTGATGCCTCCTCGACAGAGCGGACACACGACGACGATCACCCCGGCCACCTCGAATCTGTCCCGCCGGATGAGGTCCTCCAGACACGCGCGGTGGATAACGTGCCCTTGCATCCCACAAAGGCCAAGCGGGACATTCTCGTTGCATGCGAGGTGCTCACCGCATACGGCGCATGCCTGGCGCTGTTCTTGAGCCTCTTCGCCACCTTCCTCTTCCTGCTTTTGGGCGGGAGAGGGCGGGAGAGGGGGGGACGCGGGTAAATAAAGGGCATTGCCAAGACAGTATGTGGAGGATGGAAGGCAAGATGGCACCGGCCTCCAAAACGGTATGCTGCTGACACCGCAACTACTTCCATGCGCACCATCTGACACTCAAGGAGAAGAACCGAAACCGTACTTCCTCTAGACAGAGCGATACTAAGCTACCGCAACCGCCATGCAGTATTGCGGCGCACCCAGTACAGGAAACTGGAAAACATTGCAGCGCATAGCTACACCTCCCCGTTCCCGAAGAAGGACGAAAGGGACTGGACGATGCCACCACCGCTACGGATCAAACGCACGAATGGCGCAACATTGTCGGCGCAACGGTCGCATGGCAGGATGCGCTTCGTACTCGAGCGACGTCGCCGGCCATCCGCAGCAGGAACGGGAACACGAAAAAGTAGCAAGGCCGGACTACTGATCGGAATGGCACGCCACCGATCGCCCAAACGTTATACCGCAGCCACCGAAATTATCACTGTTCGCACCACTGATAATCAAGAAGACAAACAGTACCCGCACTGCCTCCGGGATAGGGCCACACCAAGCTACCGCAACTGCTTTGTAATATTGCCGCGCACCTAGAACAGACAACAGGAGAAAAATGCAGCATGCAGAAAAACGCCTCCTTTCTCCAAGGAAGACGAAAGGGCCCCCACGATGCTCAACCCGTATGGATGAAACGCAAGAAAGGCGCAAGGTGGACGATTTTGTTTTGGAGGCGCCGCTCCTTGTCCCAAGTCGTCGATGAAGCAACATTAACTGTAACATGGGTCAAACCGTGCAAATGCTTCCAATGGTAGTCCTATTGTCTGCATCTCATTCGCTGCTCCTTTCAACTCCCAATCGATTTTTGCCGTGCAACTGATTGATCCTTCGGGTGAAGCTACTGCCCCGAACCGTTTCCGATCTCCTTTAGAACCCTCCAAACGAACCTCCAATCTGTCTGCATACCTCCACAATGCGGGTACAGTCAACTGCGCCGTCCCCAAGAAAAAAGAAAAGTCCCCTCTTGTTACGCCAAACCCCCTACGGATGTGTCTACTACTGTTGGCGTAAGGTTCTGACGCTCTGCCCAAAAATAAATAGGTCAACTCAAGTATTAACATGAAAACAAACACCCATGTTCGTGCACCGGTCGCATATTTAAATGCCTCACCTCCTCGTCTCCGTATTCTTGCGATGGCTGCTCCCGCTCCCGGCGGCGCAGCTCTTCAACCGCTTCGTTTTGATCGCGTTGTCGCCGGCGCTGCGCCGCAGGGAGAAGGAAGGAAGGCGGAGGAATAAACGGTAAACAAAAAATAGCGACGAAGGAAGCACCGTAACAGCAAGAGGGAGAGCACCACAAAGCCGAAACCATTTACACAAACAGCGACAACATCAAAACAAATAACAACACTAATAAATCAACCAGGAAGGTACCCCACGGCGGAAGTAAAAGG
>JALZUV010000075.1 GCA_023301245.1 Rickettsiales bacterium | reverse complement strand
TGGATAGAGTTCCAGGGGAACCGTGACTACAGTGTTATGTTCCGTTGTACAGCAGGAAGCCGACGAAAACAGGAGTCATGACCTCGATTCGTCATCAGCTTCAAGATTTTTGCATGGATCAGCCATGCATGAATCCCCAGTTCACTGATGATAGAGATTCAGTAGGAAACGTGGAAACCTTCCGGTCATGTGCGCACACGATCTTGGGTGCTTTAGGCAGTGCGAACACCAAAAATTGCATCAGGCGGTGTTCGCTCATTGCATCCCCCCTTTTCCGGGGTAGAAAAACAAGTACCCGTGGCAAGGTGCCTCGTTTTAGTGAGCTACTGGTTAATGTTGATTACAGAGAAGAATCAAGTTGCTGTAGTGTTGCACACAGAGTTTTGTCGCCCATCACCAAAGAGGTGATCCCGACATTCAATTACGTTTCCCCGCCGGTTGTGCCTGTTACAGTACCGGTACCGCCTGCGTTGGCCCTTCAAAAACGTACCCAGATCCATTCAATCGGAGACGGCCATAGATACTGGATCAAAGTTAGCGTTGTCCAGGCCTTGTCACATCCAGAGGATGGAAAGTTTCGAAATTATTGTATTTTGCACGGCTTCGCGAAAAGAGTGGAGTCTGTCGGGAATTGTGGTTGATGTAAGTGGATGTCAACTGCCTTTAACCCCTATTATTGTAGATACAAGTATGCCTCCTGGAGGCGCTATTAGTAACAGCGTTGTCTCTCTAGTTAGGATTGATTGGGATGATGTTACCCTACAACCAGAACCAGGGTTGGCCATCACTTGCGTACAGTCGCAAGAGCACGATACTAGCTCCAAAAACTCTCTTTAGATACGACTTCCCCACAGTCCGTACGACGGAGTGATTGACGCCGTGGATGTCAATTGGCATTAGCCCCCACAGTTGATACCAGCAAATCAGTAGTAGTTTTTCGGTATGTCTCCGGGAGACACTTTAGGTATTAGTGTTGTTTTTATAAATAAATCTCTGGCTTAGAAAACCCCTTGAAGCAACGATGAGCGCCGTGCGATCATGGCATGCCGAGTCTACTACTATTCACATACCAACCACTTGGATAGTCGGCAGCTCATCGGGGTTCCTGACACATTCCTGGATATATGTCAGGTTGACTGGCCGAGAATAAGATATATATTGTTTGTTTTTGCCGTCACACTCAGTCGGACAGAGCTGTGGTTGGTACTGGTACCGATATCACCTGCGGGCTCGGTCGAACGATACTTTTGGCAGGCGGGTGTGGCAGCGAGAGTGAAATCCGAATTATGAATATGCTCAAGTATAGCGTGTAAGCCGCGAGAGGTCGCGCGCGGAAAACCTCAATTGTTTCGCCGCTGATTTCCCTCCCGCTTCCATTTTCGTTGGGGGGAGAGAGTATCGTTCGACTTTCCAGATCCGTCGCAGGAAATAAAGAACGAACTCAAGTATTATTATCGTATGAATTGTCGAATTTGGAGAGACAAATATAGATCAGCGTGACATTGTCAGATGATTTGGTTGTTTGGTTTGCCGAGTTTATAATATCAACCACGTGGAGCCGACAGGCGTTTCCGAACGCACCAACGCCTCACCACACAGCGCGCGGAACATCGTTGGCGTAGCGCTGTTTTCTGCCCGACAGGTTACGTTTGTACTCCAGAGCATCATAAACCGGAAGCGTGCATTGACGAAAGGCGTGAAGAAGATCGCACTTATTTCACGGTGGATATTGGAGGATGGCGGCTCGGACACGTCCCCAGCACCTCAACGGAAGGGGACACCTGATCACCCTTCACTGCCATTTGTTTTGTTTTGTTTGGGGGTAGTGTTTTTCACGAGGAATTGCAAGTAGAAAACCATATGGTAGACAGATATGGATGCAGCACCGTCGTCGCAAGTTTTGCCAAGTGTTTCCTTTGGTAGATAATAGTTCAGAGAGACACGTTTTTCTTTCGAGGAAGGACGAGTTTGCGCTTGGGTGGGCCGGCAGGAAGTCATCTTGATTGCGAAGATGGGTTGCATTCTGGGGGAGCCGGTTGCATTTTGACGATTGTATTGGAACCGCTCGCATCAACGCCCTCCGATTTCGTTGATGTTGCCGTTCCGGGAAGGAGTGCGAAGTTGGAACCGCTTGCATCAACGCCCTCCGATTTCGTTGAGACTGCCGTTCGGGGAGGGGCTGGGGAATTCGAACCGCTTGCATCAACGCCCCCCAGATTTCGTTGAAGCAGCCGTTTGGGGAAAAGGGGATTGGGTTGCATTCGGATCTCGTTATTGCATTGAGCGATTGACCATGTTGAGCCATCGAAAGGAATGATCAGGTTGCCACCCCACGCTACTTTGAGGGGCATGGGTGAGTAGGGCAAGCTTTGGATAGTACCTGTTGTTTCGATCGTCGCTCAGAGCGAGACTGTTCTGTTGTTTCTATCGTGATCAATGGTCCAGTCGGAGTGGTATGCATTAAGAAAATTAGATCATGGAAGGAAAAGGGTCATCGCCTCCTGTTTGGATAGGAAAACCAGAACAGTTATCCGGAGTTTGTTTGGTCAAGAGGAGTTCATTAAACGTTTCAGTGATCCCCAGTTTGGTTGTTGTCAGCGGATAAGTGCTGGGTTATTGGTACGACTTCTTACCTTTGCGGTTGATGCTTTTGAGTAGCAAACAATTGGGTTCACTACTAAAAAGCAGGCCGGGCCAATGTGGTAAGAAGTCATAAGTCAGTTGACCGGTTGAGAAAATGAGTCAGAAGGTCACAACGTAAGTTGA
>JALZUV010000074.1 GCA_023301245.1 Rickettsiales bacterium | reverse complement strand
TCGATACATGCGTTTTTGTTTGTGTACGCTTGAGGTCACATTCAAGAAAACACCTGGCCCCAAACCGCGACTCTTTTGAGGTGGTGTAGACTAGTCCTGTACGATGGAAAGCATCAAACAGGAAGAGGGTAGTGTATTGCCGTTCATCGACGGCACAGTGAAATGCACCACAGCGGTGCCGGGTGTCGATGATGGCGTGCATACAACCAACTCCACGTTCGCGTCACTGGTTTTGTTCCTGGCCATGATCCTGCGCTGTTTCGTCGTTTCCTCCAGACAAGGCGGTGCATGATGGACTATCTATCCAGCAACCGTTCCGTCCCTGGGAGGTCAAGGCGTGCAGGAGCGTATGTGGGGCCACGTTTTGAGACTGTGGTGAGTCATGAATGTGTCACCGTACACAACATGCGGCAGCGACCAATCGAGCGCCCGCACGGCTGGCCTGCGCTGATGCTTTGGTTCGGCTCCTTTCGGCCGGCAGTGTGGCACTGTAACTCTTGCTTGCTTAGTTGTAGTACGAGACTTCTCGCTGTCGTCCCGTGCGACACGTTTTGTCTTTGAATATAGTGGCAAGATAGCGGTGACCCCGACAATGGCTCCTCTCGCGGTTTGCAGGCCGCGTCCAGTGGAAGCAGAATGGAAGCAGCGTCTCAGAGCATGGCGGGCGCACCAGGGTCCGTCCCTTCGCCCAACCTCGTTTCTCCAGCTGCGGCGCCGCCTCCCCTGCTGTCTTCACCACCGACCGTGGTGAGACATACATCAGTTATTCCATTGATCGGTCACGCCGCAGTGACCGTATTTTCGCCGTCGGACATGTGCTACAATACGTGTACCTTATTCTTCCCGAGGCTGCTTCCTCACGTGAGGAGCTCTGTACTTCACCCAACACCTGACTTGGAGAAAAACAAAAACGACAAATGAAACCTAACGAACAATCTCATGGTCCACTGTTACACGACGAAGAATACAGAAAAACACACGTGGTATTCCAGCGATAGGTAGTTTGCTAGTGTATCAATAGTTGAGAGGCCCCGCCTAGTCGGAAACATTCAGGCCGAAAAGTGGTATTGTACCCCTGTCGTACCACGCGTCATCGGTCCACCTTTTTTTTCGACACCCTCCACTGGTTAACGTTTGATGGTCTCGCCAGCCCCTCTTCTTGATACACCGTGGCGTGTGTACGTACCACAAGGGCTAATCTTGGCAGTTAATATCCTTGCGCGACGTTCATTTGGTTGCGCCATTCGCGGGAAGCAGACCGACCGATATGTCCGCTGAGATGTGGAACCGTTCGGCTTTTGCGCCCCCCGTCGCCTCACCCTGTTTGACAGCTTCGTATGCGGCGGACATCTTCGCGTCGGGGAGAAGGCGACCTCATTTCAACCAGCCGAAGGCCGAGGCTCTCAGGGTGCGTCGGATAAATGTGGTGTGCTGCGTGTCCCGACTGCCACTTGGCAGCGGCAAAAATGTTGCTGGATACTGATACTTAGCACTGATACCTTTGACACCGCAAACAGTGACAGATGGAACTCAATATCAGTTCGCAAAGGCGGTGGTCATGTTGTGTGTTGTGTGTGTGTTTTCGTCTCTTGCTACTTATTTATAGTTGCGGGATGAAATGCTACGTTACAATGCTAGACTGCGTTGCGCCACCCACCGAATCTTCAGCCGCCGATCAGTAGATCGTAAGATCTGTATGAATTGGCGAGGGGAAGCGTAGTCAAAGTCGCGGCTATTGCTTCGTCTGGCTCATGTGCTGGTGTGTACATGCTAATACGTGCGAAATCTCCTCCGACACCGTTCCCTCCCGGCTGTACGCCTACTTTTCCGCCCCACTGCCAAGTAATTGTCTTGCACCATTGATTTCGCGCTTACCTTATCGTGTTCGCCCATCGGCAATCGGTTGGGGCGGGGTGTTGAACTTCATGCACGTCGTGCCAGATCCGATGATTATTCACGGGCGGATGTGGAGCGCCCTCGGCACATCGGTGCGCCTGACGCCTCGGGCGTCGTGAATGTTCACGAAAGCGCGGAAGGTCGTGTGATTGTGGGGTGGGCGGCCGCACCGGTTGTAAGCGAGGCTGTTCAGGCGTCGGCACCAGCTGCTCAGCATCCGCCGGTGGAAGTCGCCGCGACGACCAGCTCGATGGTGGCGATTCGGGGTGGATACAAGCCAGGCGACGAGGTGGGTGGAGCGAGGTCCGTGGACTCACCCGGTAGCTTCTATATACGAGCAGGCAGTTTGTTTTCACGCCGGACGGCGTTCCCTGCACTGTTGCACAGTAATGTGTATTGTGTCATGGCAGTTGCACGGTTCTGAGCCTCCGATACTACGTACTCTTCGGCAGAGAGGTCTTGCGATGCCGCACCTACCTAGCCGATGATTAAAAAAAAGCTAAATATACGGGCAAAAACGTATCGGTATGTTTCCCCGGAATTTGCTTGGTAGGCTGTCGTTCACTTTACAAATAACAGTTTCATGACAAAGACTTGAAAATTGCTTTCGAAGCATCACCAAACAGCCCGGCACATGTGAACAGCTGTCATCAACGTCACTGAACAGCCCAACAAATGCCAGCAGCCGTCAGCAGGCGAAATACGTATATGCGCGTCAGTCAGCTGTGTAGTTGCAGCAGGTATGTGTGTACGTGTTGCTGCCGCTGCTGCTGCTGCTGCTACTGCTGGTGTTGCTGTCTCGGTTGCTGCTACTGCCGTCCTCTCTCTGCTGCTGCTGCTGCTGCTGCTGCTGCTGCTGCTGCTGTGATATTGCTGTGATGATACCTAGCACGAATACTGCCGCTGGTGTTGTTGTCGTTGTTGCTATATACCACGGCCCCCGTCTGTTGCTGCTGCTACAAGCACTACTTGTTTGCTTGCTTCCTCCGCTGTTGTTGTACCCTCATCTGCATATCCCCAAAACTGGCGTTCTACCCCTCGGTTTCACTGCACTGCATGCTGCCAACAGCAGCAGCATACTACACTCACCCCTGTCTATCATACTTGCGTGTACCCCTGCAGCATGTGTGTGCGTGTTGCTGGTGGTGGTGGTGGTGGTATCTCTGTTGCTCCTACCGCAATCCCTTCTCTAAATGTTTAGTCTTGTCCGCCCACATGAGAAAACCGATATACCGTACTCGCTGGGATACGCAACCGTTCGGCTTTTGTACCCTTCTCCAACCCACCCTCATCGAACACCAGGTGCCAGCTTGGGTGCTGCAGCCGACTCCATGGCAGCAGAACAGGTCGTGGCCAGGTTTTGTGGCCGAGCTAGTACCTCCGATCGTTTGGCCAACCTACTCGGCGATAGTGGTGGGCGTAGACCTGTCGAGCACCGGCGAAGCCGAGCGTCAGCTCGCCAATCTGTCCAGCCATCTGCAAGCTCGCCGTCCGGAAGAAGGTAACGATGGCCTTGCTTGTTGCTTCACTAGACGGTGCTCGTGTGCGCCTGTCACACCATCTTCCGTGCTCTGATCATTTGCCACAAATAAGTACAGTCGGTTTTCTCATTACTTCGAGCCTGTTTGTCGCGCAAATACGAACAAAGATCGATGAGTGTTGTTGCGCCCACAACAGAACGCGTAGAAATGATTGGTGCATTTGGATATCGAGTGCCTGAGCCGTTTGTCGATTGTGTTTGTTTGCTTTGCAGACGGTGAGTGCGGCTGGGGCGATGAGGAGGCTCGTCCCGTCGTTCACAATGTGGTTAGAGGCCGTGCCACCGAAGACAAGGTGAGCTCGATACATGCGTTTTTGTTTGTGTACGCTTTAGGTCACATTCAAGAAAACACCTGGCCCCAAACCGCGA
>JALZUV010000073.1 GCA_023301245.1 Rickettsiales bacterium | reverse complement strand
GGCACTTTTAGGCGTTCAACGCCATTGCCAGTAGTATAGAGTTTACGTTTAACGCGCTTGGGGTTTTCAAGCGCAGCTTGTACGGCGTGAGTGCCATAAAGATAGTAATGCCCAGCGGCAGGAGGATTTTTCATGAGCCGTATATAGCAGGAAAATGATTTTATACCATATCTACTCTTGCAGAATGTGCCCGCAGGCGCTAAACAACTTTCGAAGTTATCTTCAAGTGGAGGGGTGGCTGAGCGGTCAAAAGCAACGGACTGTAACTCCGTCGGAGTATTCCTACATAGGTTCGAATCCTATCCCCTCCACCACTTTTCCTGCAGCTCGCGCTTAGCGGGCTTTTTTATTTCTTATTTCGCTTTGCCGCATTGGCATGGAATCGATTAGACGATAGAGTTCTTCGGGCGGGGTTAGGCTGTTTTTGCGTAATTTCTCGCCGCCATCTTTACCCAGCAATATGAGTGTGACTTTGTTGCTGACGTTAAATTTATCAAATAAATGGCGGTGGTTTTTATTATGTTGGGTCAGCGTGAAAAGAATCAAGTCTCTATCGAGGTTTTTGCTCGGAGTACGGTTTATCAGGCTTAATTGTTCAGTGAATTGTGTATTCTCTACCGTGGGGGTGAAGAGTAATATGACACGTTTTTTGCCTTCTAGCGCCTCCAAATCAACACCAAAATAGCTTCGTTCAGCATAGGCGGATGAGATGCCAACCATTATTAATATGACTGAAAGAGCGAATCGAACCATTTTATTTCCACCAATGTAAAATTTGAAATGCAGCTTAATTAAGAGCCATTGTTAAAGTCAGCGATGGCTTTAAGCAGGTTACGATTTTGTAATGCGATTTACTGGGTTGTTTGCGTTAAGTTGTCATTATGGCGTTACATATGATGAAATTAGTGGTGGGCATGGATAGTTTGCAGCAGTTTGCGAAGTGGCAGAGCCATGAGCTGTTGGAGTTTAAGGGGCGGATGGCTAATGTGGTTTACACGCGCCACATGCCCAAAAATGCCGATGAGATTTTGATTAGTGGCGGCTCAATTTATCGGGTGATTAAGGGCGTGATGCGCTGCCGTCAGAAAATTCTGGGGTTTGATAGAATCGAAACGCACGTGGGCCCTAAAACTATCATCTATACAGATACAGAGCTTATGCGAACTCACCCGCTGCCTAAACGCGCCTTCCAAGGCTGGCGTTATTTGAAAGAAGATGACACGCCGCAAGATGTCGCCCCCTACACCCTCGGTGATGAGCTTCCGCCAGCAGAAATGGAAAAAGATTTAAGCGAACTAGGGCTGCTTTAAAATGTCACACAATTGTAACAAGCTATTTTGCTTGTTTTGCATTATATTGTGAGGGTTCTTTTCTCTATTTCTTTGAGTTTTCTCGTATTTATACGATGACCCTAAATCGTTATTCACCCACTGGTGAAGATGTAAAAAGAATATTTTTTTAATTTAAATCTTTTCACTATGAAGAATTTTTTGTTTTTTCTCGTAATTTTGTTAATTGCAAGTTGCGGCACTGTTACGGTTGAGTACACCCCTGAAAAGTCGTTGGCTTCGGCTAAAGATTTTCAAGATAGTTTAGCAGTTATCGGTTTCCCCATTTATAAAAATGGGACGATGGCTGAAGATGCTCACCTTGTGAACAACATGCCAATACCAAGAGGGCATCCTAAAATGGAAAGCTCTGTTATATTCGCATTTAAAGGGAAGGCATTGTTTTCCCCTAGCATTGCTTCGCTGCACATGAACTATGTGGGCACTTATATCTACCAAGGTAAAAGCCCCAATATTCTGATGCACGTGTACGCAGACGAGGAGCGCTTGGCTTTATTAAGCCAGAAAATGCCTTACTGGGACGGCCGGTCATTTCCGCAAGCCCCAGTGAAATTAGAGTTTGTGGAAACTGAATATGCACTTATAGGGCAAGGTTTATTCCAAGCTCTAGAAAGCATCTTTGGTGCTGGTATGGTCAATACTGAGTGACGGTACTAATTTTTAAAAAACCCCTCAAGAAACACGTTGTTTCCTGAGGGGTTTTTTATGTTTTGAAACTAGCTGGAAGCTAAGCAGCAACCACTACTTTACCTTCAACGGCTGTTACAATTTTACGGGCAGCGTCGGCTAGGTCATCGCCAGATTGGATGGGTAATCCGCTTTCGGCCATAATTTTCTTACCTTCTTCAACATTTGTACCTTCAAGGCGCACAACTAATGGCACGGTTAGGTTCAATTCGCGTGAAGCGGCAACTACGCCTTCGGCGATAACGTCGCAACGCATAATGCCACCAAAGATGTTCACCAAGATACCCTTAACATTAGGGTCGCCCATGATAATTTTGAACGCTTCGGTTACTTTTTCTTTGGTTGCGCCGCCGCCAACGTCGAGGAAGTTAGCAGGCTCGGAACCATAGAGATTGATGATATCCATCGTCGCCATAGCAAGGCCAGCGCCGTTGACCATGCAACCAATTTTACCGTCCATTTTAATATAGGCGAGGTCGTATTTAGAAGCTTCTAGCTCTAGAGGATCTTCCTCATCTTCATCGCGTAGCTCCATAATGTCTGCTTGGCGGAAAAGTGCGTTAGGGTCGAAGTTCATTTTTGCATCTAAAGCGATAAGCTCGCCTTGTTTAGTGATAACTAGCGGGTTAATTTCCACTTGGCTGGCATCTGTGTCGATGAAGCAATCGTAAATGCCTTTTGAGAATTTATAGAAAGCACCCATCAGCTCTTTAGGAATTTCTAGGCCAAAGGCAAGTTGGCGTGCGTGATAAGCTTGGAAGCCTGATGCTGGGTCAACCTTCGTAGTGAAGATTTTCTCAGGAGTTTCTTCAGCAACTGCTTCAATATCCATACCGCCCTCAGTTGAGGCCATGAAAGTAACGAAGCTAGTGTCGCGGTCGATAACGACAGAGAAATAAAGCTCTTTATCAATATCAGAACCTTCTTCAACATAAACGCGTTTAACCAGTTGGCCAGCAGGGCCTGTTTGGTGCGTTACCAAGGTCATGCCGAGCATTTCTTTAGTAAATGCTTTAACTTCTTCCGCTGTTTTGGCGATTTTTACGCCACCCGCTTTACCACGGCCACCTGCATGAATTTGCGCTTTTACCACATAGACGCTGCTTTTTAGCTCCTTAGCAATAGATTCTGCCTCAGCAGGAGTGAAGGCAACTTTACCGTAAGAAACGGCAACGCCATATTTGCGAAGAACCGCTTTGGCTTGATATTCGTGGATGTTCATGGAGGTTTCCCCTTTAAAAATTTATTATGTCGTTAGCTTAACGGCCAAGCCTTGAAGCGCAAGGCTTGGCGTAATTTTAGTTTCTAGCGCAGGTGCACTTTTTCTAGCAGTTGCTGTACCGCCTCAACCGAGTGGTCGAACATTTGCTTTTCTTGCGTGTTTAGGTTGATTTCGATAATTTTCTCAACACCACCTTTACCAATGACAGTGGGTACGCCCACATACATATCTTGCACGCCATATTCGCCGCTTAGGTAGGCAGCACATGGGAATATACGGCGCTTATCTTTAATATAGCTTTCAGCCATTTCAATCGCCGAAGCAGCAGGGGCGTGATAAGCAGAACCATTTTTCAGCAAGCCGACAATCTCAGCCCCACCATCGCGGGTGCGCTGTACGATTGCTTCGATACGTTCGTTAGTGGTCCAACCCATTTTCACAAGGTCAAATAGGGGAATGCCTGCCACTGTTGAATAGCGCGTAAGTGGCACCATAGTGTCGCCGTGGCCGCCGAGTACGAAGGCCGAAACATCTTCAACCGACACGTTAAATTCTTCCGCTAGGAAGTGGCGGAAGCGAGCGCCATCAAGCACACCTGCCATGCCGACGACTTTATTAGCAGGCATTTGGCTGATTTCTTTAAAGACCCAAACCATCGCATCAAGCGGGTTGGTGATAACAATAACGAAAGCATCAGGTGCATATTTCGCAACATTTTCAGCCACGGTTTTGATGATGCCCGTATTGATGTCAATTAGGTCATCGCGGCTCATGCCTGGTTTGCGCGGTACACCTGCGGTAATGATAACCACATCAGAACCTTCGATATCTTTGTAGTTGTTGGAGCCCATCATGTTGCTATCAAAGCCGCCAACAGGTGAAGATTCTGCAATATCGAGCGCTTTGCCTTGTGGCAAGCCGTCTGTAATATCGAACAATACGACATCGCCCAGTTCTTTTAAGCCAATGAGGTGAGCTAATGTGCCACCAATCATACCAGAACCGATGAGGGCGAATTTTGTGCGTTTAGCCATGGGGGAATCTCCTAAGATTTATATTTTATGCCATCACTATAAGCGCCTTATTGATGAGCGCAACTGTAGATAGGCAAAAGGCTACCCATTCAGCTTATAAAATTCACCACTGGCGCTTTTGGCTTTTTTCAGCGCTTTACCGCGACCTGATAATGATGGGTTAGTCATGAAGTAATCATGGGCGCATAGACCGTCTTGCTTATAGGGCATGCGCGCGTAGCTGCCGTCGGCTGCTAACATCCAGCTTTGTTTTTCATCTTTCAAATTCGCTAGCATAATTTGGCCGAGAATTTGAGCGTGGACGGTTTTATTTTCAATCGGCACTAGCACTTCTACACGGCCATCAAGGTTGCGTGGCATTAGGTCGGCGGATGAGATATAGAGTTTCGCCTCTTCGGATGGCAGCGCGTGGCCATCGCCAAAGGCGTAAATGCGCGAATGTTCTAAAAAGCGCCCAACGATAGATTTGACCGTGATATTTTCTGACAAGCCTTTGACGTTGGGCTTTAAGCTGCAAATACCACGCACGATGAGGTTTATTTTAACACCTGCTTGGCTTGCCCTATATAATGCATCGATAATTTCAGCATCTAGCAGTGCATTCATTTTTGCCCAAATATGGGCGGGGCGACCTGCTTTCGCATGGGAAACTTCTTTTTCAATTAGCTCCAACAAATGCTGGCGCAGGCGCGTGGGTGCATTCACCAATTTTTGCATGTCGCGCGGTGGAGCATAACCTGTAACAAAATTAAACAGATAGGCAGCATCGCGGCACAAAGTTTCATCGCAAGTAAAATAAGATAAATCTGTATAGACTTTAGCGGTTTTAGGATGGTAATTTCCTGTGCCAAAATGCGCGTATGATTTTAAACCATCGTCGCTTTTGCGCGTGACCAATGTGATTTTTGCATGAGTTTTCAGCTTCACAAATCCGTATACTACCTGCACGCCTGCGCGTTCCATGTCGCGTGCCCAGCGAATGTTGGCTTCTTCGTCAAACCGTGCCTTTAGTTCCACCAATGCCGTGACTGATTTTCCATTTTCAGCAGCTTCAATGAGTGCCGCGATAATGGGAGAATTTGAGCTGGTACGATAGAGGGTCGATTTAATCGAAATCACATCCGCATCGCGTGCGGCTTGTTCGACAAATCGCACGACCACATCGAAGCTTTCATAGGGGTGATGAACGACGATATCCTTCTTGGCAATGGCGGCGAAGCAATCGCCATCAAAATCTTCAATCCGCTCAGGAAAGCGCACGTTAAAGGGCGGGAAGCGCAATTCTGGCCTATCAAGATTCATTAGCTCAAATAGCTGAGCGAGGCCGACCATGCCTTCTACTTCAACCACATCGCGCGCTTCTACTTGCAATTGCTCCATCACTAATTGACGAAGTGGTTGCGGGGTGGTGGCGGTAATATTTAAGCGCACCGCCCGCCCGCGACGGCGGCGTTTAATAGCTCGTTCAAAGCCGCGTACTAAATCTTCTGCATCATCTTCAATATCTAAGTCACTGTCGCGAATCACGCGGATAATGCCACTATTGATAAGCTCAAATTTTGGGAAAAGCACATCAATGAAAAGCTCAATAATTTCTTCCACAGGAATGATACGAGTCGGCTCATCCGCCTCCTCATACAGCTCCAAAGTAACGAAGCGCTTCAGCTTGGGCGGGAATAAAATAACGGAAGTTTGTTCCGCATTTTTCGCTGGAGTTTTCAATGTAAACATTTGCGCAATTCCCAAATTGGGGATGAACGGAAATGGATGGGCAGGGTCAACCGCAATTGGTGTTAAGACAGGGAAAATATTTTCGCTAAAATAACCTTCTAGCCATGTTTTTTCATCGGCGGTTAATTTGTCTTTTGTAATGACATTAATGCTGTTTTCTTCTAGCGCATCACGAATATTATTCCAGCAATCTTGTTGCTGCTGCATCAGTTCGGAAATGGCGAGGCGAATATGTTTTAGCTGCTCTTTCGGCGACATCCCGTCAATGCTGACGCTTTGGATGCCATAGAGCTGTTGGTCCATTAGGCCTGCCACGCGCACCATCACAAATTCATCAAGGTTTGAGCCTGAAATAGAAAGAAAATTTAGGCGCTCTAATAGTGGGATGTGTTTGTTTTGTGCTTCTTGCAACACACGCTGATTAAACTCAATCCATGAAAGTTCACGGTTGAAATATCGGTCAGCGGGTAGGGCGTTTTCTGTCATATCAGCGTGACACTATGCGTTGTTTGTGCAAAATACACAACAAGATGTCGAAAAAATTATTCATTTTACGTCACGCCCATACTGAGCCATTTAGCCAAAATGGCAAAGATTTCGCGCGTGCGCTCACAATTGATGGTTTTAATGATGCCGACAAGATGGGCAAAAGAATCGCGTCGCAAGCCTTTACTATCGACCATGTTATCTGCTCGACAGCAACACGCACTCAGCAAACGCTTGAGACAATATGGCCATATTTTGGGGAAACTGCTCCGCAATCTAGCCATGAAGATAGCGCTTATCTTGCTAGCCATGAAGATTTATTATCCTTTATACAAGAGCTGCCAGATGAGTATGACTCGGTCATGATTATTGGCCATAATCCGGGGCTGCATCAACTGGTGCAAATATTAAGCGGTGCTGCTCTCACGCAATTTTCGCCTTGTACGCTCGCCGTGCTAGAAACCGCTGGCAGCTGGGGAAAAATTGAAGCTAACAGCATGAAGCTTGCAGAATTAATTACGCCGTAATCATTTAATTGATGGTCTTGTGTCTCGCGCTGCTGTACCTATATAAGTAACATGAAACAAAACATTAAAATTGCGACGGCGCGTTATGGCATGGGTCAGAAAATTAAACATCGTTTGTTTAATTATCGCGGCGTGGTGCTTGATGTGGATTCAAGCTTTCAATTGAGCGATGAATGGTACAAGAAAATGGCCAAAAGCCAGCCTTCAAAAGATGAGCCTTGGTACCATGTGCTGGTGCATGAAAGTGCGCAAATGACCTATGTTGCCGAAGCGAATTTGGATTTTGATGTTTCCACCGAAGCGATTGAACATCCCGTTCTTGATATCTGTTTTGATAAAGACGCAACAGGCAAATACCAGCGCCGTTTAAGCGTACAATAACACATCTGCCTTGACGGGTTTTTAACCGACCTGCACTATGGTGGCAGGGTATAAAAATTATGGCAAAAACTTATTCATCGGCTTCGGCGCGTGGGCTTTCTCTGCAAGATTTAGCAGCGCGCTTTTTGCTGATTGCATTATTTATTGGTTCGTTACTGCTGGTCAGCTTCGGGCGGATGGATAACCCGCAAGCAAAAGTCAGTAGCTTTTTTGCCCCCTTCGGTAGTTTTATTGCGAGCCCCATTGAAACGACGAGCGGCGCACTCGGTAATTTCCAAACCGCATGGAGCAATGCCAGCAACGCCAACCAACTTGCAGAAGAAAATGAAATTTTACGCCAGTGGAAAATTCGCGCGGAGCAACTTCAGGCCGAAAATACTAACCTTCAACGTTTAATGAAAGTTGTGCCCGCCCTTAATAGTACCGATTTAACCGCGCGGGTTTTGGGCAGTGTTGCAGGGCCTTATCGTCAGCAAATGCAAATTGCCGCAGGCAGCAACGATGGGGTTGAAGTAAATATGGCCGTAGTCGATAGCGCGGGCTTGGTTGGGCGAGTCATCAGCACTAACGACTCTACAGCGACTATTTTAGAGCTAACTGATATTAATTCGCGCGTGGCGGTGGTCACAGGTAAAAGCCGCGAACATGCCGTGGTTAAAGGCCTGGGTGATGGGAGTTTAGGGTTATTTTATTTGCCTGAAGATACCACGCTGGTGGCGGGTGAAAAAATTTATACCTCTGGCGATGGCGGGTTAATGCCTGCGGGAACCTTGGTGGGAATGGTGACTAAAATTACTGAAACTGAAATTATGGTCGCCCCCGCGATTGACCGCAGCCGCATTGATTATGTTCGGTTGCTACTGCCTGCGAAACGCTAATGGAGCGCACAACCGATTGGCGAGATTTTCTGCCCGCGATGCTGGTTTTAGCGATTGCCATTATTGCGCCTTATTTGTTGCCGATGGGCTTGCGCGATGTTGCGCCGCCATTGGCCTTTGGTGTCATTTTTTATTTTCTGCGTCAGCGTGTGCAGCCGATGATTTCCATCTGGGTCATTATTATCGCGGGTCTGTTGCTTGACGTTCAGCAAGCCATGCCTTTAGGCGTTGGAATTTCGGCGGCAATATTACTTTACTGGGTGGCGCATTTGCGCGATGAGCGCAAAGAAACCTTGAATGTACCGCTGCATTTCTTGCGCTACTGCTGGGTGTCAGCCATCGTCATGGGGTGGATTTACGGCGTAATCTGTTTAAGAGAAGCGCAGCTTTATCCGCTTAGCGCGGTGGTAATGCAATGGGTTGTGGTTATCGTTAGCTATCCGTTGATTTACGGCTTATGCCATGCCATTCATCGGCAAATGCACTTCAACCAATCCCACAGCTTATGAGTTTTCATAATCGCAAAGATTTAGACCACCCTGCCATTAGCCGCCGTGCCGTATTGCTGGGCGCAATTGGCTTGGGCGGCATGGGCGTGCTGGCAGGGCGATTGTATTATTTGCAATTTGTGCGCACGAAACAATTTGCCATGTTGGCCGAAGATAACCGTGTGAAGCTGCAAGTTATCGCCCCCATTCGCGGAAAAATTCTCGATAGAGAGGGCAAGGCGTTGGCTGAGAATGAAAGTGTTTTCCGCCTATTTCTAGACCTTGATAAAAACTCAAACCCGCGCGAAAGCCTCAAAAAGCTTGAGCAATGGATTACGCTTTCGGATGCCGAAAAGCAAAAGATTGAGAAGTTGCTAAAACGCCGCCGCTCGACGATTTTAATTAAAGAGGATGTGCCGTGGGAATCGGTCGTGACGATTGAGCATAATATTCCGCAATTGCCCGGTGTTGCTATCGAGCAAGGCCAGCAGCGTGTCTATCCGCTGGCCGAACAAGCTGCCCATGTAATTGGCTATGTTGGCGGTATTAACGAGGAACAACGCAAGAGCTTTTACCGCTGGCCCGAAGCTAAAGTAGGCAGGCAGGGTCTAGAGCGTGCAAGAGAAGAGGATTTGCGCGGCGAGCCAGGTTTGCGCCAATTAGAAGTAAATGTGCATGGGTTGAGTTTGCGTAAACTCGATGAAACTCCGAGTGTTAAGGGTAGCGATTTAACCACAGGCCTACACCGCGAGTTGCAATCTTTTTGCTATCAAACTCTGCTGGAAAAGCAAAGTGGTTCTGCCGTCATTATGGATGCGCAAAATGGTCAGCTGCTCGCCATTGCTTCCGCTCCGTCTTTCAATTCGACCATCATGAGCCAAGGCATTAGTCACGCTGCATGGAATGCCCTACGCGATAGCGAGAAAAACCCGATACTCGATAAATCTATCGCGGGACAATATCCGCCCGGATCTACCTTTAAAATGATGACAGGTTTGGCGGGGTTGCAAACAGGGGTGGCCACGCCGCAGCGCCGCGTTTATTGCCCAGGGCATTATTATGTTGGGCGGCAGCGCTTTAACTGTTGGCGCGTTGGCGGGCATGGTAGCATGAATTTGCAATCGGCTTTAGAGCAAAGTTGCGATACATATTTTTACACTATCGGCAAAGAAACAGGCATAGAGGCGCTCGGCGAAACTTGCCGAAAATTTGGGCTAGGCAGCAGAACAGGCGTAGATATTCCCAATGAAAAAGGCGGCAATATTCCCACTAAAGAATGGAAGAAGAAATCTTACGACCAAGTGTGGACACATGGCGATACAGTCAATGCCTCTATCGGCCAAGGGTTCGTGCTGACCACGCCGCTACAGCTGGCATCCATGACGGTGGCGTTGGTCAATGGCGGCAAGCTGCACCGCCCGCGCTTGCTACAAGATGAGAAAATTACCCCCATCGATATTGACCCTGCCCATTTAAGCGTGGTTCGCGCAGGCATGTCGGCGGTTATGAATGGCAGCCGCGGCACCGCCCGAGGCTCGCGCATTGCCGACCCTGAATATTTAATGGGCGGTAAAACAGGTACGGCGCAAGTGCGAAAAATTACCATCCGAGGTCAAAACCAAGATGAAGTGCCGTGGCGCTTACGCCATCACGCCTTATTTGTAGGCTATGCCCCACTCGAAAA
>JALZUV010000072.1 GCA_023301245.1 Rickettsiales bacterium | reverse complement strand
TATCAGAGTGAAATATATGATTTTCAGTAATTTGCCTTCAGTTTCGGCTTGAATAAGCGTAATACGCTGCGGCATTGATACGCCATTTAGCGTAATTTCGCGTGCTTTTTCTTGTGCATCCATCAGTTTAACTTTAACTGGCAAGACCTTGGATGAAATAGCTTTACTATCCTCATCGGAAACTGAGAAACCTGCTCTATCAGATGGCAAGATGACACCTGACAGCACCCATAGGCCAATCACCACCGCAATAATTAGGGCGAGCTTTTTTGGCTGCTGCCAAAAGCGAGTCGTTGAGGCTGAGTAAGGTTTATTCATGCCCGTTTAATAAAGGTTCTAAGACCTGTACACCAGTGAAATATCTGTAATGATTGACCCATTGCGCCGAATGCTTAAACTGCGCTCGCACTTAACAACTCGCTAGCGACTATGCAAAATTCTGACCGTTTATTACCCTCTGGCTTTGCCGACCTTTTACCCCCTTATGCTTGGCGCGAACGCCGCTTGCGTTCGGCCATGGTGGAGTCGTTTCGCACTTTCGGCTATCAAGAGGTTTCGCCACCACTGGTCGAGTTTGAATCAAACTTGGTCGATAAGCCCGAACTTGAACAGCAAACCTTCCGCGTACTAGACACGTCAAGCCAACGCATGATGGGCGTGCGCGCCGATATGACCCCACAAATCGCCCGCCTCGCCGCCAGCCGTATGCAAGACTCACCCTTGCCTTTACGACTTTGCTACACAGGAACTTGCTTGCGAGTAACAGGTGAAGGATTACATAAATCTCGCCAGCTTTTGCAAGCAGGTATCGAATGTATTGGCGTAAGTAATGATGATTATTTAATTGAGGTATTACGCTGCACGATAGAAGCATTGGCAGGCGTGGGCATTAAAGATATCTCGCTTGATATCACCCTGCCCAACCTTGCGGATGACTTGCTGAAGCCTATTCCTGCAATAAAACATGCGGCAATTAAATCGGCATTAGAGCAGAAAAACCGCGATGCGATTAAAAAACTAAACCACCCTATATCGGAAGTGTTATTGCAGTTAATGGATGGCGCAGACCTAGAGTCTATCGAAGCGCTGCGCGGCCAGCTCCCTGCCACGGTGGGCGTATGGATCGATAATATAAAGAAAATTCAAAACCAGCTACCAACGCTCAATTTCACGCTCGACCCGCTAGAGAAAAGTGGTTTTGGCTATTATGATGGCATCGCATTCTCGTTTTTCTCAACCTCTTTAGGGGCAGAAATTGCTTATGGCGGGCGCTATATTGCGCATGATAACCTGCTCGCTTACGGGGTTAGCCTTTACCTAAACCCACTCTTACGCAACAGCAGTTTAAAAGATAAATCGACCAACTGCTTGGTGCTTGCCGGCGCGAATGAAGAAATGGCAAAAGAATTGCGCGAAAAAGGTTGGCATACCATCTACACAAGCGCTAAGAATGCGCCTGATTCAATAGCAGAAGCCAAGAAGTTTGGCTGCACTCACATATTAAAAAAGGATAATATCAGCGATGTCTAATGTAGTAGTAATTGGCTCTCAGTGGGGCGATGAAGGTAAAGGTAAAATCGTTGACTGGTTATCAGAACGCGCACAAACCGTAGTTCGCTTTCAAGGCGGACATAACGCAGGTCACACGCTGGTGGTTGATGGTGTTACCTACAAACTCAGCCTACTACCTTCGGGCGTAGTGCGTGGCGGCAAATTAAGCATCATCGGCAATGGCGTGGTTATTAACCCGTGGGCATTGATGGACGAAATTTCGCGCATCAAAGAACAAGGCGTTTCTATCAATTCCGATAATTTAAAGATTGCGGAAAATGCGACATTAATTTTACCTATTCACAGTAAAATGGATATGGCATCGGAAGCCGCTCGTGGCGATGGAAAAATCGGCACAACAGGCCGTGGCATTGGCCCTGCTTACGAAGATAAAGTAGCGCGGCGCGCCCTTCGCATTTGCGATTTGGCCGACGATGCCCACATGGAAAAAACCGTTACCGCCATGTATAAACACCATAATGCGCTGCTAGTGGCCTTCGGTATTGAGCCTGCCAACCTTGATGAAGCCTTAAAAGACCTACGCGAAATTCGCAGCACACTACTAGAATTCGCCGCCCCAACATGGCGCCTACTCGACCAACAGCGCCGCGAAGGTGCACATATTTTATTCGAGGGCGCACAAGGCACTATGCTCGATGTCGATTATGGAACCTACCCGTTCGTGACCTCTTCCAACACCACTGCTGGCGCTGCCGCGAGTGGTGCTGGCGTTAGCGTTCGTCAACTTGACTATATTCTAGGTATCACCAAAGCTTACACTACTCGTGTTGGTAGCGGCCCCTTCCCAACTGAACTAGATAACGAAACAGGGCAAAAGCTTGGCGAAATCGGCCATGAATTTGGTACAGTCACTGGGCGCAAGCGTCGCTGTGGTTGGTTTGATGCTGTAATGGTGCGCCAAGCGTGTAAAATTGGTGGAATTAGCGGAATCGCCCTCACCAAGCTAGATGTTTTAGACACGTTTGAAGAGATTAAAATTTGCGTCGGCTATAAACATGGCGATACAACTTACGACTATCTGCCCGCTGCTAGCAACATTCAGCACGAAGTTGAACCTATTTACGAAACGCTTGAAGGCTGGAACTCCTCTACCGCAGGTGCGCGTAGTTGGGTTGAATTGCCCGCCCGTGCAATCAAGTATATTCGCCGTATTGAAGAGCTTATCGAATGCCCGGTAGCGATGGTTTCCACCAGCCCTAAGCGTGAAGACACAATCTTAGTGCGCGACCCGTTTGAGAAGCAATAACCTAAAAACTCTGACATTTTCGCATCGCCTAGCATAAAACTCTCTTGTTTTATCGCCACTTAATGCTGCATTTTAACTCGTTTTTGTGTAAATTAGCTTAAAGTAGGTTTGTATGGAAGGCGATGCACAGAAAAAAGAAGCGCAAACACCGCAACAGGTAGCGAAACATCACGCAGTGGATACACCGCGCGGTGATGCTTTTGATATCTTGGGTGACCGCTTCGATATTTTAGTCAAAAAGCCCATCCCTGAATTTGGTAACGAGCTGTGTAAAGCTTACGCTGCCAGAGATAGAAACGAAGAATATACCGACCTCTATGCACTCATTGGGGTTAACACGCTCCCCTTCCGCGACAGATCAACCGAGATAATGCAACTTGGCACCATACCACACTTGCTGCGCTGCCATGGAACAGGTGCCGTCACTTTATCGAACAGCAAGTTAACGCATCGTGCATTTATTTTCCAACGCCCAAAAGGTAAGCGCCTAAGCGAAATTATTGCCCATTCAGGAGCATTACCTGAAAGCTTTATCATTAAGCAAGTTATTCACCCTATTGTCACCATGCTTAGTGAGCTAGAAAACCAAGGCGTAAACCATGGCTCAATTAACGCAAACACCGTGTATTTCGATCAAAACCTTACTGTAGAAGAATGCAACGCCCTACCCTCTGGCTATTTACAGCTTACTACCTACGAGTCGCTAGAACGCAATCTCTCTCAAGATGCAGGAAAAGGAGCTGGCAGCACCGATGGCGATTATTTTGCTTTAGGGGTTTTAACGCTCCATTTATTACTGGGTTACCTCCCACATGCGGAAACTAAAAAATCGGATCTTATAGAGGCCGTTATTCAAAAAGGTTCCTATAATACCTATATGCCAGAAGTTGAATTTTCAGGTCCTATGCAAGAATTCTTGCGTGGGACTCTTAATGAAAACTCCGCAGAGCGCTGGGATAGCAGCCAGATTGAAGGGTGGATTAAAGGCAAGCGATATACCGTTGTTTCCGTTTCACAACCTAAAGACTCGGTTCGTCCTTTTGATTATAGAGACAACCAATATTACACACGCCAACACATTGCTTACACCCTCTTTAAAGATTGGAAGATGGCGAAAATCCATCTCTCTGGTTTTAAGCTTATGCGCTGGCTTGAATCAAATATCAAACGAACGGATGTTTGCACTCAGGTCGATCGTATCATCCCCATCGGTGACGATGACCAAACCGCTCGTGTAATGAAAGACGACGAACTCGCAAGATTGCTGAGTGCTCTTGACCCTCAAGCACCTATTCGCTATCGCCTAATTTCCACCCATACTGATGGCTTAGGCGTTAGCCTTGCTGATTCGTTCCACAAAGGCAATAAGGGACGCACTCAACAACTAATGGGCACCATCGAAAGCAACCTCCCTGTTTACGCAGATGGATTAGTTACCGATAGGGTCAACCCCGTTGCCTCTACTGTATTATGGCGCTTACAATCTATGCGCCCAATTTTAAAGACTAAAACACTGGGCTTTGGGTTGGAAAGAATTTTATACCAACTCAACCCCTCGCTTTCCTGTCAGCAGAAATTACTTTTGCCGCATTACACCTACACGCTAGAAGATACGCTTACGGTGCTTAATAACCTAGCAGCAAAACATGGGAAAACCACTTCATTGGCTGATAGGCATATTGCCGCTTTTATTACCAACCGCTTAGAGACAAACCGAGAGGTTCGTATTGTAGAGCTCGGAAAATACCCTGAACTTTCAGGAGATGACCGCCTAGTAATGCTCAAGATTCTTACAATGGCGCAGCAAAAATTACGCAACCCTGCATTGCCAGGATTAACCCAGTGGGGAGTAGAAATGGTACTGCCCATATTAGACACAATTCACCAAACATCGCGCCGTGAAAAGCTAAAACAAAAAATTCAATCGCTCGCAAGTAAAGGCGTTCTAGAACACATAAGTTTTCTGATATTTAATAAAGAGCTATTTAACTACGATAGACGTGAATATAGTCGCGCACAGTCGCTCTACCGCTTTCATGCAGAGATGCATCAATATTTGCAAGATAACAGCAAGCTCCGCCTAAAGTCTAAAATATTCGGCCAACAAACCGCATGGATGCTTGGCATGCTCGCTCTTGCTCTCGTGGTATTCAAAAGCTCAAGTATTTACTTTTAAAGGATAATAGAAAATGACCGATGAAAATGAAGTAGATAGCGAAGTAAAACCAGCCGAAGCGACTCCTAGAAAGAAGAAAAAAGGCAGCTTCAAAAGCAAGTTACTGTGGTTTATTATTATTATTGCTGGCTTTGCATTTTTGCGCAGCACGATGATGTTTCTATTATTAGGCTTACTACCCACCATGGTCATTAAATTTACCGATGATTCGGATGAAGGCATGTGGTTTAAAACGATAGGCTGCTTCAATTTAGCAGGTATTTATCCCTTCTTAATCGATATTGTGATGATTCATAATAACAGTATGAAAGCCATCCAAGCGCAGATGGCAGATTCCTACACGTGGCTAATTGTTTATGGAGCAGCAGGAATGGGCTATGCGGCCTTGTGGTTCTGCCCCATATTCACGGAATATTTTATACGCGTAACAAACACTACCAAGTTAAACGGCCACCGTAAAAAACTAAACCGCTTACATGAAGAATGGGGCGTCGGCCAACCTGTAGAATAATTGCAGAGTTTTTGGGAGGAAGATAAATTTATTATATCGCGCGATTATCAACCTTTTCTGACAAGCAATAAAGAGTGTCATGCTGAACTTGTTTCAGCATCCATTTAGTCGCGAAGAGTGATGCTGCACAATATATCCTGAAATAAATTCAGGATGACAATATGGATTTCCACTACGCTAAACGACTAAATTTCTAGCCTATATCAGCAGCCTTAACTGGCTTCTATCCAGCCGCCGCCGAGCACGCGATTGCCTTCGTAGAACACACAAGCTTGGCCTGCGGCGGTTCCCATTTGCGGAGGGGTTAGCGTAATTTTTGCGCTGCCGTTGCTGTCAATTAGTTCTAAGTGCGCGGGTATGGCTTTGCCTACTGAACGTAGTTTAACGAGCAGCTCTTTGCCCTCGCTTGGCAAGCTTTCGCCTAGCCAATTCACTTCTTTTAAGGCGATATCTTGCGTTAGCAGCGCCTCTCTTGGCCCCACTAAAACAGTTTTATCTTCGGCATTTAATTTAATAACGTAAAGCGGCTCTTCTGTACCACCAATATTTAAGCCACGGCGCTGACCGACGGTATAATTGATAATGCCTTTATGCTCGCCCATAATCTCGCCAGTTTCGATATGGATAATCGCGCCCTTGCCTGCTGCGTTGGGGCGCAGTTTTTCTACCACCGCAGCGTAGCCGCCAGTGGGCACGAAGCAAATATCTTGGCTATCGGGTTTGTCGGAAACTTGTAGGCCAAACTCTTCTGCCAGTGCCCGCGTTTCGGTTTTGGTTTTGCCGCCGAGAGGAAAACGTAAAAACTCTAGTTGCTCTTGCGTGGTCGCGAAAAGGAAATAGCTTTGGTCTTTCTTATCATCGGCGCCGCGCAACATGTACGACTTGCCGCTGGCGGAATGTTCCTGCTGCACATAATGGCCCGTCGCCATCACATCAGCGCCCAATTCGCGCGCTGTTTGCAGTAGGTCTTTAAATTTCACCGATTGGTTACAGCGCACACAAGGAATGGGCGTTTCACCTGCCAAGTAAGAATCAACAAAATCCTCCATGACTGCTTCTTTAAATTTATCTTCATAATTTAAAACATAATGCGGAATATCAATAGCCTCGGCCACGCGGCGGGCATCGTTTATATCTTGGCCTGCACAGCAGGTTTTACTGGGCTTTGCGCTGGCGCTTGGCGCTTGGTTATAATCGTAAAGTTGCAGCGTAATGCCAATAACTTCATAGCCCTCATGCTTTAACATCGCCGCCACGACCGAGCTATCAACCCCGCCAGACATAGCAACGACGACACGAGTCTTTTCGACAGGTTTATTTATTCCCAATGAATTCATAGCTGAAACTCTTAGTGAGCGCGCGGCTTACACTCAAGCAAATAATGCTTATTACTTTTCTTGATGATATTGGCCATCTCGCCAATAGTGCCATTTTCCGCCACGCATAGTGCGATAGCGATTATCAGGAGTTTCGGTTTTTTCGATATTGCGTTGCTCAGCACTCACCACCGCGCAATTATCGGGCACATCTTTATAGACGGTGCTATTTGCGCCAATACGCACATTATTGCCAATGGTAACATCGCCAATAATGGCCACTCCCGCGCCAATATAGCAATTATCGCCAATGGTGGGCGCGCCTTGCTTACTGTCGGCCAGATAATTACTACCTATCGTAACATTTTGAAAAATAACGCAATCTTTACCAATCTTCGCTTCGCCACTTATAAAAATTCCGTGAAAACCATGCGGAAAACACGGCTGATTCCCATAATGCGTAAAGCTGCTTACATAAGCACCGCTAAAAAATTGCAAAATACGATAAAGATTGCGGCTTACAATATTCTTATGCCCGCGTAACCACCATGTAAGGTTAATTAGCATATTAATTTGCGAACCTAAAGTTGCTGGTACCAATGAGGTAATGAATCGTCTCATCCTCATTTTCGGATAGAGGCGCAAGTAGGCTACGATAAAGTATCTTCTCACCATCCTTCTTCACTTCACCACAATGCGATACGGGTGATTCCATCAACCACACTTCATTAATAAAGCTAGAAACATCGGCCAATACGGGATGTATTGCCGCATCGCTTAGCGTTTTCGCGGTGTAATCGCCGCTGAAGATACTAATAAGCTCCGACCCAAAATGCGTGAACTCAGGGTCATCGGGGTTGGTCACATCCAACACGAAGCAATAATCCCATAAATCGGCCATCTCGCCAAGGTTTACCTCGGATAGGTCGGGAAATTTATCATCTTCCTTAATGCTATTCCAATAGGTAAGCAGTCGGAAGGTATGTCGCTGTTCATAGGAGGCCATAGGCCGCTCTCTTAACTGTGTATTTTCCTTCGGGCTAGCCGAAATTTGATATTATGATAAAATAGTTAATTATTACTTAGCAGACTGTGCGCCAGTTCCGATACGTTGAGCAAGTGCGGCGGACATAAACTCGTCCAAATCGCCATCAAGAACAGCGCTAGTGTTGCCTGTTTCCACATTAGTACGTAGGTCTTTTACCATCTGATATGGGTGTAACACGTACGACCTAATCTGATTTCCCCAGCCAATGTCGCTTTTATTATCATTAACCGCTTGGGCTTCTTCTTCGCGTTTGCGGAGCTCTTCTTCGTATAAGCGCGCTTTAAGCATTTTCATCGCATTGGCTTTATTTTGGTGCTGCGAGCGCGAGTTTTGGCACTGCACCACAATATTGGTCGGCTCATGGGTAATACGCACGGCGCTATCGGTTTTATTAATATGCTGCCCACCTGCGCCCGACGCACGGTAAGTATCGATACGTAAATCTTTTTCCTCAATTTCAATGTCGATAGAGTCATCAATCACAGGATAAATCCATGCGCTGGCGAAACTCGTATGGCGGCGCGACGCACTATCAAACGGCGATATTCGCACTAGCCGATGCACACCTGATTCCGTTTTTGCCCAGCCAAACGCATTATGCCCTTGCACCAAAATGGTAGCCGATTTTATGCCCGCTTCATCGCCTGCCGATTCTTCGACAATTTCGGTTTTATAGCCTTTTTGTTCTGCCCAGCGAATATACATGCGCTCCAACATGGCCGCCCAATCTTGGCTTTCCGTACCGCCTGCACCAGGGTGAATTTCAATATAGCAGTCATTGCTATCGGCTTCGCCTGAAAGCAAGCTTTCAACTTCCATACGTTTTATTTTACTGGAAAGTTTCGCCAAAGCCGCTTCCGATTCGGTGACTGTTTCAGCATCGCCCTCGGCCTCGCCCATTTCAATCATGGTCATATGGTCTTCAAGCTCTTGCTCGAGCGCCAGCGTGCCTTTTATCATATTATCGAGATGGGTACGTTCCTGCAGCAGTTTTTGCGCGCGGGTTTGGTCGTTCCATAATTCAGGGTCTTCGGCTTTCGTGTTTAATTCCACCAGCCGTGCATTTGCCTTATCCCAGTCAAAGATACCTCCTTAGCAGCGCTTGCGACTGCTTGATATCGTCAATAAGGTTACTCGTTTCGGCTTTCATTAGTAAAGCCCTCCTGTTCCGTAAGTTGGGGCTGGCGCTGGAGCTGGTACGCGTGGCGGGCGACCATAAGAACTATCACGCGGCGGCACTTCGCGCGCGACCACAGGTGGGCGCTGGTAGCGGCCATTGCCGACCACGCCATTATCGTAACCACCACGCGCAGCGCGTTGACGCTGTAATTGCTGGGCACGCTCAACATAATCAGGTGCGGGCTGCTGTACGGGCGCAGGATTATCTTGCCCCGGTATTACCCAGCCACGGTTAGGATTATTGCTCGAATTTGCCTTGCGACGATTTTGCGTATTATAATCCCACTTACGATTATCCTTCGGCACAATTGCGGGTGCGGTAGTTGCTGCGGCGGTGGGGCTATAAGTATCGTTATCTATAGCGGGCGAGACGTTGCCATAAGCATTCGCGTTATTAGGGTTTTCGTAATATTTAAAGGCTTCGTAAATCACGTTTTTCGATGGGCTACCTGCATAAGGTGGGCGGCCTGTCCAACGGTCAATTTTATACAGGCGAATGCCTTCGGGCATGGTAAAGGGGCGAGCCTCGCTTTTATTAAGCGCCACGTCCATAAAATCGACAAAACCGGGGAGTGCTACGCTGCTACCTGTTTCTTTTGGCCCTAGCGGGCGCGGCTTATCGAAGCCAATATATAGCCCTACCACAAGGTCAGGCGAGAAACCTACAAACCAAGCATCGCGGCTTTCGTTAGTAGTACCTGTTTTACCTCCCAGTGGAATGCCAAGACTTTTTGCGCGTTTGGCCGTACCGCGCTCGACCACGCCTTGCAGCATGTGAGTCACCTGAAAGGCTGAAGCCGCATCGACCACCGTTTCGCGGATATCTTTAAGTTCAGGCGGCGCTTTCTGCACTTCAGGCGGGATATCATCGCGGAACACGCAATTTTCACAATCGCGATTATCGCGGCGGAACACGATTTTTCCGTAGCGATTATCAATACGCTCAATCAGTTCAGGCTTCACTTTTTTACCGCCATTAACCAACATAGCATAGGCGTTGACCAACTTTAATAAGGTCGTTTCTTGCGAGCCTAATACCGTGGCATAATGCGGCGGCAGCTCGTCATAAATGCCGAAACGCTTGCCAATCTCTTGAATACGCTCAATGCCCAAAAGACTCGCCAAATAGACCGTCATTGCATTACGCGAACGCTCTAACCCCATACGCATGGTTACATTTCCGAGGAAGTCACCACTGTAGTTTTTAGGTGTCCAAGCGGGTTTATCAGGGCCTTGAGGAATAGAGATAGGGCCATCTAACAATTTAGTAGCAGGCGTCATGCCCGATTCAATCCCTGCCAAATAAACGAAGGGTTTAAAGGCCGAACCGGG
>JALZUV010000071.1 GCA_023301245.1 Rickettsiales bacterium | reverse complement strand
CGGGGCACCATCATTTCAGTAACTTACAGCCCGTAGAGAAAAACAGTTCACCTCAAAACAGGGCCGAGGTACCAAAAAAGGTACCACTTGCTATTAACAAACCACCACAATTGAATTAAAACAGAGCTACGAAATACCTATATAGCCCTTGGCGGGGTTGGTTTTTGTAGCGCTTATGCGCTTGTCCATGTCTTGGGGTTATCTCAAAGCTGTGGCACAGGGTAGGTGAGGGATTCATGGCTACAATAGATAAACGAACGACTAAATCTGGTGACACTAGGTACCGCGTGCGTATTCGCAAGAAGGGTACTAAAGAACAGATCAAGCTCTTTGAACGCCTGACGGATGCCAAGACCTGGGCTAGGCAGGTCGAAGCTGATATCTCAAGAGGTAGGCTGCAAAGCAACAAGCGTCCCCGGTTTCTGTTTTCTGAAGGCGTTGAAAAATACCGAGATGAGGTTCTACCGCTAAAACCTAAATCAGCTGATGGCTATGGTCGTCACTTATTTTTTTGGGATGGAGAACTCGGACACAAGTACTGCTGCGATATATCCAAAGGTGATATCCAGGCTGCCAGAAACATTCTGAAGAAAAAGAAGAACCATGAGGGTAAAAACCTTTCGCCTATTACTGTAAACCGCTATATGGCGACGCTATCGCATTTGTTTTCAGTGATGGTAGCCGAGTGGGAGTGGCTTGATATCAATCACGTCAAAGGCATTAAAAAGCTTCCTGAGCCCAAAGGTAGTACTCGCTGCCTAAGTAAAAAAGAAATCCCTAGACTGCTGCAAGCGTGCAAGCAGAGCATATGCTCGCTTTTATATCCAGTCGTACTCACGGCGCTTCACACGGGCATGAGAAAGCAAGAGATCTTACAGCTCAAATGGACCGACCTAGACCTAGATCAAAAGTGCTTGTACCTGCGTGATACTAAAAACAAGGATAACCGCGTAGTACCTCTATCTGAGTCATTGGAGGCTGTCTTAGTTACTCTAGACACCACGACCACCTACGTCTTCCAGAGCCCTACAACCGAGAATGGCGATGTAAGAAATAAGCTTTACCTGCAAAAACCGTTCACCGTAGCCAAAGAGCAAGCTGGTATCGAAAACTTTAGGTTTCATGACCTGAGGCACACTGCTGCAAGCTATCTTGCTATGTCTGGTGCGGCGACTACGGACGTCGCAGAAATACTCGGGCATAAATCACTACAGATGACAAAGCGCTATGCGCATCTGAATTTGGCACATAAAAGATTAGTTTTAGGAAAATTAGAGAAGGAGATGTGGGATGAAAAAACTGAGAACTAATCTGGGTAATTTTTTTCCTGAGTTCGTCGATCTTTTATTAATATACCAGATCATGGACTACCCAGACGAATACTACTACTCTGAGGAATTCAAAGCCAGAATGATCACATCAGTTAAAAATCTAGATCTTGTTCTTTATGACAGAAATACTCAAGAGCCAGTTTCGCCAATGTTTTTGGATCCAGTCGTCGATATTTACTTTAAAACAATCGACTTCATAGAATGGGCTTTTTTTGAGGGTGTGCCTCTACGTGAAGACGCAAAAGATCACTATATAGCGGTGCTGAATGATGCGCAGCCCAACGAAGAAAGAGATGAAAAAATTAAAAAAGTGCAGGCTATTAAAGAAATGGAGGCCGATGCTGACGCTGCTTTAGACAAATTGGACACTCTCCTTGTCGGAAGGAAATATCTGATTACAAAAAGCCGTATAATTAGGTTAGTTGAAATGATTGCCACTAGTCCCAAGGGTTTAGAAATGCTAAGGAAAAAAGTCAATGGTCTTTCTGCTCAAATAAATCATCCTAATATTTCCCCCCCAAGATTTAGTTAATATGCCTGATTTTATAAAATCGTTTGAATATCAAAAGGATAGGGTGGATGGAGCATTTAAAAATGACTACCTACTCCCTCTGTATAAGCTGCAAAAATTCCTAGGGTTGATCTAGTACGTTTTGAAGTAATAAATAAAATCAAAAATATGAATTCCCTTAAAAAATATTAGTATTTTTGTGGGACGTGATCGACTGCAATACCTTTTCAATCTTTTTGAAAGGGTATTTTCATATGTTGTACACAGTAAAAAGCTGGTCTGAAAAATTCAACTGGCCAACAGAGAGCGGTCTTCGCTATCTCGTATTCAACCAACATCAAAATGGGTTCGACTCAGTCATAAGACGAGTTGGCAGGCGTGTTCTCATTCATGAGCAGGCCTTCTTCGAATGGGTAGAAAAGCATGCCCAGAAGAAAAAGGAGGCCTCATGAGACTTCGAGAGCAGGTAATCAGCAAAGTTTACCCAGAGGACTTTTACGAGTCCGAAGGGCAATCACTTCACGATGGCACAGGCTGGGTAAAAGCTGGCTTGTGCCCATTCCACGATGACACAAACGAAGGTTCGTTTTACGTCCATGTAGAGGAGGGGGCATTCAACTTCATCTGGTGGTTCAAGCAGCGCTTTGGCAACTGATTGGAAGCCGCTAAGTAAGTTTAAAGTTGTCTATCTGATTGCTGACAATGATGCCGCTGGAGAAAAGTACGTCGCTACAGTTGCAGATCAGCTAAGGTATAATAACCGGGATGTTAAAATTTTGGTTGTTAGGTTTTCTGGTAAGCCTGAAGGTTATGATGTTGCAGATTTCTTAGATGAAATCGGTGATGTTGAGCCTGGTGTGAAAAAGGATAAAGTTCGAGACCTACTTAAGG
>JALZUV010000070.1 GCA_023301245.1 Rickettsiales bacterium | reverse complement strand
GCAGTCAGCGGCGGCGTTGACTCCTCTGTCGTTGCCAACTTATTGCACGAAGCCATTGGCGAGCAGCTAATTTGCGTGTTTGTAAATACAGGCTTATTGCGCAAAGACGAAGCCGATGAGGTTCGTAATCGCTATGCTGAAAATTATAAAGTGCCGCTCACTTATGTTGATGCGAGCAAGTTTTTCCTTCACCGCCTCAATGGCGTAAGCGACCCTGAGCGTAAACGCAAAATTATTGGCCAAACCTTTATCGAAGTGTTTGAGCAAGAAGTAGAAACCGCAGGTGGCGCCGACTTCCTAGCGCAAGGCACGCTTTACCCTGATGTAATTGAATCTGTAAGCTTTACGGGCGGCCCAAGCGTTACCATCAAATCGCATCATAATGTGGGCGGCCTACCCGAGCGCATGAACCTAAAATTGCTAGAGCCCGTGCGCGAGCTATTTAAAGATGAAGTGCGCGCCCTTGGTGAAGAACTCGGCATGGCTGAAGATTTACTAAAACGCCATCCGTTCCCTGGCCCTGGCTTGGGCATTCGTATTCCGGGTGAAATTAGCCAAGAGAAAATTGATATCTTGCAAAAAGCCGATGCGGTTTATCTTGATGAAATTCGCAAAAGCGGTCTTTATGATGATATTTGGCAGGCCTTTGCCGTGCTATTACCTGTGCGCACCGTAGGCGTTATGGGCGATAACCGCACTTATGAATTTGTTTGCGCGCTGCGCGCTGTCACCTCAACCGATGGGATGACCGCCGATTATTATCCGTTCGACCACGAATTTTTAGGCCGAGCTGCCACGCGCATTATTAATGAAGTAAAAGGAATTAACCGCGTAGTCTATGATATTACCAGTAAGCCACCCGGCACAATTGAGTGGGAGTAACAAAAACCATGGCTAAAAAACCTAAAGATAAAAAGCAAGAAGCGGAAATTGCTGACGATGTATTGATTCGCGAAGTTGATGACGAAATGCGCGCTGAACGCCTGCAAGCATGGTGGCAAAAATTTGGGTCGCTGCTAGTTGGCGCTTGCGTATTCATTGTACTGGCGACGATTGCTTACCAAATTGCCGACTCTTACCGCGTTTCACAGGCTGAAGATTCCACCGCGCAATTGTTAAAGGCACAAGAAGCCGTTGAAAAAGGCCAAACAGAAACAGCGCTAAAAGAGCTTAACACTCTAGCCACCGAAGGCTCAGATGCTGCCGACCTAGCCAAACTTCAAGCCGCCTATCTTTCTGATGATGCTAAACCTTTTGAAGAGTTATCTAAAAATGCCAATGTCACGGCCATAGCCAACGCGGCACATCTACAATTAGGCAAAACTGATACGACGAAAGAAACGATATTCTATCCGCTAGAAGCCGAGCAAAAAGCGGTCGCGCTATTAAGCGAAGGCAAGCAACAAGAAGCACGCACCTTACTGCTCGCGCTGCTTGACCGCGTGGATATCCCCTCTTCACAGCGCACCCGCCTGAACGAACTATTACAAGGAGCTAACTAGATGATTCGCCCAATTTTCTATTTACTAGCTCTCACATTAACGACCACCTCCTGTAATTACCTGCCCGACTGGGTAGGACAGGATGACGAAGAGGTTATATTGCCCGGAGAACGCATCGCTCTAAAACGCCGAAGCGAATTATTCGAGGTCGAAATTCCAATGGCCGATGGCAATATTACTTTGCCACCTGAACGCCTTAATACTGAATGGCGCCAACCTCTTGGCAATGCTTCTAGCGTATCTGATCACCTCACTTTACAGCAGCCTATTGCTTTAAGTGCATCAGTCGATGTGGGCGATAAATTTAAAACACTCCTCACCCCTTCGCCCGTCGTAGAAAATGACCGTATTTTTACACTGGATGGTAACGGCACTATTAGCGCCCACCATGCTGAAACATTAGAACCACTCTGGAAATCCGATGCGCTAGAGCGCAACGATAGCGACGATTCTCTGCTGGGCGGTGGCTTGGCTGTTGCAGGTAAGGTGCTTTACGCGCTCAATGACGAAGGCTTAATTATTGCGCTTTCTAGCGAAACTGGCAAACTCTACTGGGAACAAAATCTTAAGCTACCTTTACGCGCCGCACCGCGCCTAGTTGGCAAAACCCTGCTTGTACTCACCGCTGACAATCAATTGATAGCCATTAACCGTCGCGATGGTGAAACCAAATGGGTGCATCGCGGGCTGAATGACGAAGCTAGCCAACTACAATCCACCATGCCTTCAGCTGGAGGCGAGATGATTCTCGCTACTTATTCATCAGGCGAAGTCACCGCACTTTCGCTTAATGACGGTAGCGTTTTATGGTCAGATATGCTGGCAGGTAGCGCCCAAACCGCTTTGCAAGAAGATAGGTTTGGTTCACTTAGCAACCTAATGACCCCACGCGTATCCTTCGCTGGCTCGGCCAAATCTTTCACGGCTTACATGACCGCCAATGGCCGCCGTATTTGGGAACGCCGCATTCCACTGGCAACGCTGCCATGGCTCACCGGCACTACTCTTTATATGCTTACCACCGACTATCAGCTAATGGCGGTCAATGGCAGTAACGGTAAAATTCTATGGGTGCAGCAATTGCCCAAAGACGATGATGGCGACACTATCCTTTGGCAGCATCCTATTATTGCTTCCGATAATGTATGGATGGTAGGAAGTCACGGCGAATTACACGCCTTTAACGCTTTAACAGGAGACGCTGGAACGCCACTCGATATTCCATCGAATGTTGTTGCTGCCCCCGTTATTGTAAATGACACGCTTTATCTACTCGATAGAAGCGCAACCCTCCACGCGTTGCGCTAAAATGGCTTTAACCCTTGCCCTTGTAGGCCGACCAAATGTTGGCAAATCGACCCTATTTAACCGCCTGACGGGTACGCGTCATGCGATTGTTGACGATCAACCTGGCGTTACCCGCGACCGCCGCTATGGCACAGGCAATATCGGCCCGCTTGATTTTGATGTGATTGATACTGCTGGTATGGAACAGGGCAAAGACACGGGAGACATGCAAGCCCGCATGCTCGACATGACCCGCGATGGTATTCAAGAAGCCGACATCGCCCTGATGATGATTGACGGCCTAGCAGGGGTTACACCCGAAGATAGCTACTTTGCCCGATGGTTACGAAAAACAGGTAAGCCGGTTATTTTGGTGGTCAATAAAGCCGAAAGCAAACGCGCCCACCCCACCATGAACGATGCTTTCGAGTTGGGGGTTGGCGCACCTGTCGCCGTTTCTTCCGAACATGGCGAAGGTATGGCCGAACTTTACGATGCCATCATCGAAACATGCGAAGAACACGAAATTGACCCTTACGCCGAGGCCGAAGAAGAAGACGTAAACACGCCCCTTCAACTCGCCATCATTGGCCGCCCAAATGCAGGAAAATCGACCCTCCTAAATGCACTACTCGGCGAAGAACGCGTGTTAGCAGGCCCACAAGCGGGCTTAACGCGCGACTCCATCGCCGTCGATTGGCACTGGGGCGATAAAGGCGTAAAACTGGTTGATACTGCAGGATTGCGCAAACAATCGCGCCGTAACGAAAAACTAGAACGGCTAAGTGCCGTCGATAGTTTCCGCGCCATTCAATATGCTCATGTATGCGTGCTGCTGCTCGATGCCGCCTGCCCGCTCGATAAGCAAGATTTGAAACTGGCCGAACATATTATTGAAGAAGGCCGCGGCCTTGTGATTGCCGTTAATAAATGGGATGAGGTCGACCGCCCCGAAGCATGGATGAAAGCACTCGACACCATCGTTGAAAAACGCCTGCCTTTCGTGCGTGGTGTAAAAATTGTGCCAATCTCGGCCAAAAATAAAAAAGGCTTTAAACCGCTGATGGAAGCTGTGTTTGAAGTGTATGATTTATGGAACCGCCGTGTTCCCACTGGCCAGCTAAACCGCTGGCTTGATGGCATGATACTCGACCATCCGCCGCCTTTAACAAAGTCGAAGCGACCCATTAAACTGAAATATATTACGCAAGTAAAATCGCGCCCGCCTACCTTCGCGCTTTTTGCCACGCGTAAAGATAAGCTGCCCGAAAGCTATCGCCGCTACCTCATCCACGGTATCCGCAAAGCCTTCGATTTACCCGCCACCCCCATTCGCCTAACCATGCGCGGCGGCGTAAATCCCTATGAGTATAAAGCGAAGAAATAATTCGGCGTTAGCGCATCGGCACAAATATTGCTAAAGTATCTTTAACGGTAGCCTATTCGTTCACGGATAGGTTCGCGTGGTGTGTGAGCACCAGTTTATTGAAAATAAATTGAGAGAATAATGTCAGACGGCGGTAAAGACGATTCGGAAAAAACCGAGGACCCCACCCAGAAGCGCTTGGATGATGCGCTTAAAAAGGGTCAGGTTTATCAGTCTCGCGAGGTTAACAGCTTATTCTTATTGCTCACTTTCGCACTTTTGCTAGCATGGTCGGCCGATGATGTGATGGAAACTGCCGCCACTTCTTTGGCGCAATTTATCCAACGGCCTGAATCTATGGCAACCGATAACGCAGGCGTAAGCGCCGTTTTATCAAAAACAACTTTCAATATTGCCGTGGCCTTTTTATGGCCGATGATGGCTTTTGTGGCCGCTGCCTTACTGGCAGGTTTTGGGCAAAAACCACTGGCAATTTCAGCTGACCCTATCAAGCCAAAGTTAGAGAAAATCTCCATCGCCAAGGGCATAAAACGAATGTTCTCTATGCGCTCTATTACCGAATTTTTAAAAGGTATTTTTAAAATCTCTATCGTCGGATTTGTCGCATTTTTAGTGCTCTATCCACGCCGAGGCGAGCTACAACGCCTCCCCAACACCGAACTTGGTAATTTGCTAAGTTTTTTGAAAGACAGCGCCGTCACCATGTTAGTTGGCGTAGTGGTTGTTATTTTCTTCATTGCACTGCTCGATTACTTCTACCAACGCTTCGAATATATGAAGAACCTCCGCATGTCGAAACAAGACATTAAAGATGAATATAAAAACCAAGAAGGTGACCCGCATATTAAATCGCGCCTTCGCCAAATTCGTATGGAGCGCGCGCAAAAACGCATGATGGCGAATGTTCCTGGTGCCGATGTGGTCGTTACCAACCCAACTCACTATTCCATTGCCCTCAAGTATAATAAAGGCAACATGGCCGCGCCTCAGGTAGTGGCCAAAGGTAAAGATAAGGTCGCCTTCCGCATTCGTGAAATGGCCGAGAAAAACGATGTTCCCATCGTCGAAAATGCCCCCCTTGCTCGCGCGCTCTTTACAGTAGATGTAGAAGATGAAGTGCCACTAGAGCATTATAAGGCCGTGGCAGAAATCATCTCTTACGTTTACAAACTGAAGGGGCAGAAGCTCTAATCTTGCGCTTTAGGTTGTTTGTCCGTTCTTTTCTGTGCATCTTAGAATGTACACTAAGGAGAACCCATGAGTAATAATCAGCCTACCGAAAAACAAAACCCTACTTCGCGTTTTGTCGCGGTCTATTTCGCCGCCTTAATTGTTATTCTCTCCACCAGTACGCTGGTGCATGAAGCTGACCGCTATGCGGTGTTTCTATTCGTCCTAATTTTGCTATTGGGTGGGGTATTTATGCTCTGCTACCGCTTTATTAAGCAGCAAGATGAACTCACTTCCCTCGCTCGGTTCCAAACGGCACTCTTTTCTGCTGCCGCACGCAGTCAATCGGCCTTTTATCTCATTCTACGCGATGGCAAGGCAATTGAATTTGCTGACCCTGAATTTCACGATGCCTTCCCTAAAGCCGCCTCCCTGTCTAATCAGGGGCTAGAAGCCGTTTTAAATTGCCTGGAATTGCCCGAAGAAGCGCAGCGCACCCTCAATTACGCCATTAGCAACCATAAGAATGGCTTTGTAAAAGAAACACTGGTGGGCGAAAGCGAAGGCGCTTTTATTCTCTCCTACGAAACTCTTGGCAAACCCGATAATTACGGCGTATTGCGTGGCCGTCCGTTTATGGAACGCGACGCACGCAAAGGCAGCATCCCTGCCAAAGCTGCCGCACCAGCAAAACCCCTAACTCGCGCTGTTAAAGCGCCCATTGATGCATTGCATAATGTGCCGCTTGAGCCTTTTATTGCTAATTCGCCGCTGGCAGCCGCCTGCCTAGATATGGAGGGCCGCGTGACCAGCTCTAACGAGCGCTTCCGCACCCTTACCTCCACCACCGATAAGCCCGCAGGCTGGATTTTCACCGAGGCAGTAGAAGCCGATGACCATGAAGTAATCGTAGAGCGCCTAAAAAGCTTGAGCGAAGATACAACTGAAAGCGCTCCTGCTGACGTGAAACTTTCGACCGAACAAGATCGTTCGGCACTCATGTATTTCAGCCGCTTTGCTCAAACTGAGGGCGATCCACAAATTTTACTACACCTTATTGATACGACTGAGCAAAAGAGCCTTGAGGTGAAATACGCTCACTCGCAAAAAATGCAGGCCGTTGGCCAGCTTGCAGGGGGTGTAGCGCATGATTTCAACAATCTTCTCACCGCCATGATTGGTTTCTGCGATTTACTATTACAGCGTCATCCCGCAGGCGACCAAAGCTTTGCCGATATTATGCAAGTAAAGCAAAATGCCAACCGTGCGGCGAATCTCGTGCGCCAACTGCTAGCATTTTCGCGCCGTCAAACCTTGCAGCCTAAAATGCTATCATTAACCGATGTGGTAGCCGAACTCTCCAACCTCATTCGTCGCCTAATTGGCGAAAGCATCGATTTAAAAGTGATTCACGGCCGCGACATTGGCGAAGTAAAAGCAGACCAAGGCCAGCTTGAACAAGTGTTCATTAACCTCGCCGTTAACGCGCGTGATGCCATGAAAGAGGGCGGCATGCTCACGCTACAAACTAGCGTCGTCGAGATTAAAGATGCAACGACCGACCTAGACAGCAACCTCATCGCCCCCCCCGAAGAAGACCCTATTCAGCCGGGCAACTACATTTTAGTAGAGTTTACCGATACGGGAACGGGCATTGACCGCGAAACGATAAAAAATATTTTTGAGCCTTTCTTTTCTACCAAAGAGGTGGGTGCTGGCACAGGCCTTGGGCTCGCCACGGTTTACGGTATTATCAAGCAAACCGAGGGTTATGTTTATGTCGATAGTAAGCTGGGCGAAGGCACTCGTTTCTGCGTCTACTTCCCACGCTATGAAGCTAAGGAGGGCGAGATTACGCCCGCAGTCACTATCGAAGCTGAACATCCAGCCGATTTAACAGGCGATAGCACCGTGCTATTAGTCGAAGATGAAGAACCAGTGCGTAACTTCGCCGCACGCGCTTTGCGTAATAAGGGCTATACAGTGCTAGAAGCTGACTGTGGCGAACAAGCCATTGAGGTCATTGAAGAGCA
>JALZUV010000069.1 GCA_023301245.1 Rickettsiales bacterium | reverse complement strand
AAATGGTGCACCCCGCAGGACTCGAACCTGCAACCGCCTGATTCGTAGTCAGGTACTCTATCCAGTTGAGCTAGGGGTGCGTATTCCTTTTTCAAGGAAGCGCAACCTAGACAAAACAATAGCAAATGACAAGAAAATTATCGCGTTGCTTATTGCTTGCAGTTTTTGTGCGCTTGGCTAGAGTAGCGGCCATGAAGAAAATTCTTATATTATCGCTTTTTATTGCGCTGGGTAGCCTTGCTCCCACCGCCTTTTCTACGCCCGCACATGCACAGGTGAATAACCATAATGCCGTGCCATTAGTCGTTGTACGCTTCAACCAAACACGTGTTTATTTTAAGCGCCCCATGGCCAATGCCGTGCAACGCGCCTTACAAATTAGCTCCGATGTTAACTTTAAAGTAGTGCATTACACCCCAGAAGGCAGTCGCCAAACCCAAGAAAAAGCTGCCCGCAACCTACAATCGGTTCTCAAGCACCTTTATGGTTTAGGCGTTCGCCAAGGCAATGTAAAAGTGCAGAATAAAACGACTGCTGGCCTCGGCCACTCCGAAGTTCACCTTTACGCAAGATAATATTGCTGCCCCACCTGCTGACTTCTCTCGCTTCTTATAAAAATTACACCCCGTCGCATAAGGCGGCTTAATTGCCCACCTTGGTGCCTTTAGGATATTTGATTTAGCTGAATATTAAAATTGACTAGAAACGATATGCCGCGCCAAGACCAAAGACCCATGGATCAATGTCGACATCCGCATTAATAGTGCTTGCACCGCTTTGGATAGTTACATCCGTATTAATCATCACTTTTTTAACATCTAAATTAAGCGCCCAATTTTCGGTGAGGCCATAATCTACACCTGCCTGAAGGGCATAACCAAAGCTGTCGTCATAATCGATACTATTTGCTGCCCCAGAATCAACATTATAAAAATACGTGTAATTAATACCTGCGCCAACATAGGGGCGGAAAGTCTCACTGTCTGGCAGAAAGTGATATTGCAAGGTCAAAGTTGGCGGAAGCAACCATACATCACCTAAATCGACCTGCCCTGCAGACGTATTAATTGCGGTTACATCGTGAGGCGATGTCGCCAAAATTAATTCTGCCGCAATATTTTTAGTGAAGAAATAGGTGAAATCAAGTTCTGGCACATATTGTTCGTCAATATCTACATCGCCGCCAATGGCACTAATGCTTGCGCTCTCGTCAGGCTCTACCATTAAAGCACGAGCACGAATAATCCAGCGCTCTTTATCTGTAAAATCAAACAGCGTATCGGAGCGGAAACCATTAGAATTCACATCAGATGCGTTAGCGGGCACTGCTACCGAAAGAACTGCGAGTGCAGACATCGAATAAAGTGCGCTTTTGAACAATAGGCTCATATTTAAATCCTCATAATAATATTAAGTTAACGAATAACAAAACCCATTCAGCTTTGACTTACAAACAATTGCTAGCAATTAGAATATTAAATGTCGCTTATTTTAAGCGGTTTTCTCAAAATTGGAAAATTTGCCACTTCAATGCGTTTGCCACGCATCTTTTGAACAAACCTTAAGACTAATCTCTTGGTAAATATTTTATATAGAAAGGCATAAAAACGAATAAGCTGAGCAAAAAAAAGCCGCCTTTCGGCAGCTTCTTTGAAATAAAATCATCTTACAGAAAAATTAACCCTGACGCGCTTTATAGCGAGGGTTTTTCTTGTTTATTACATAAAGACGGCCTTTGCGTTTAATCACTTGGCAGTTTTTGTCGCGTTTTTTCGCGGATTTCAAAGAACTTAATACTTTCATAACTCTATCGCCTTGTTGCTAACGAAGGGGGTTTTTACTGCAAATGCCCTGCCCCTGTCAACCGCCATTTATCGGTTATTTTGAACTATCTACCGTAATACTACCACCGACCAGCTTCATAATAGGGTATTTATGCCTTTTTATCAGCGAATCATCGTGCGTAGCATACATCACCGTAGTGCCTTGTTTGTGCAATTCCTTAAATAAATGCATAAAACGCTCGGATAAATCAGTATCGAGGTTACCGCTTGGTTCATCCGCCAGAATAACATCAGGGTTGGTGATAACCGCGCGCGCGATGGCCACGCGCTGCTTCTGCCCACCCGATAGCACAGGCGGGTAAAGGTGAATCTCATCTTTCAGCCCCACCCATTCGGCCATTTCGCGGGCTTTGGCGATAATCTTTTGCTTCGGCTCGCCCATCACTTTAAGCGGCAAGGCGATATTCTCTTCCACTGTTAGATGGTTAAGCAAGCGAAAATCTTGATAAACCATCCCCACACGGCGGCGTAATGCGGGTAGCTGTTCGTGCGTGCTAGCAGTGGCATCAACGCCGAACATTTCAATCGTGCCGCGGCTGGGACGGCGCATTAGCGATATCAGCGACATTAATGTCGATTTCCCTGCACCACTTGGCCCCCCTAAAAAATAGAAGCTGCCTTTTTCGAGCGTTAGGTTTACGTCGCGAAGAATCATATGTTCGCGGTCGTAACTATGGAACACATTGCGCAGTCGAATCATCGTGGAACTATCCTTAATTGCTTTGTGATTAGACTATGGACAAAGAATTGAATATACAATGATAGAATATGAAACTTACCTGTCCAGATTGTGATACTTCTTACGCTGTGCCCGATGGAGCGATTGGCGACGCAGGGCGTAAGGTACGCTGCAAAAGCTGTTCTTACGTTTGGTTCCAAGAAGGCAAACGCGTCGAAATTGAAGATGATTTCGATGTGGAGGTCGATGGCATTGAAATTCCCAGCGGCAATCAACCACTGCCAGCCTTAAGCCAGCCCGCAAGTAGCAAAACATGGATGCTCGCAAGCATTGCCATGTTCCTGCTAGTGCTAGGCGCATTCTTTTACCAAGCGCGCGCAGGCCTATACCCCATTCTAGCGCCAGTTTACGAAGCGGCAGGCTATTACCCCAACAACGGCGTAGTGCTAGCCAATGTAACGCTAGAAGCGCAAGAGTCGCGCCGAAAGAAGCGCTTTAAAGTGGGCTGCGTTTTGCTCAACACTTCTGACACTCCACAAATTCAGCCGCCTTTAGCCATGCGCATCTTATCGGCAGGCGGCAATATATTGGCCGAAGATGATGCTTACCTAGTCGGCGACGGAAGAATGATTGAAGCAGGCGAACATGTAGATTGCGGCAAGCTGGAAGTGGTGCATCAATTCGCCAGCGCCGATAAGTTACTGCTCGAAATAGCCTCGCCCCTAGAGATGGGCATGCGTAGTAAATGGACCACCGATATCAGTAATGGGAGTAATGATGAGCATTAAATCTTTAATATCGGAAAAAGAAATAGCCGAGCGTATTGCTGAATTAGCTACCGAAATAGCGCAAAGCGCAGCGGGTAAGCCACTGTTAATTATTGCTCTTATGCGTGGCAGCTTTATTTTCGCCGCCGACTTAGCCCGCGCATTACATGCCCATAAGCTTGATCTCGAGTTCGATTTTTTAGGCTTAAGCAGCTATAAAGAGGGCACTGAAACCAGTGGCGAGGTGGTTGTCACTGCCGATATTACCGCCATGATTAAAGGTAAGCATGTGCTTATTATTGACGATATTTTAGAATCGGGCTTAAGCCTAACCTGCGCCATTGGCTTGATGATAGAACGCCAAGCCGCTAGCGTAAAAACCGCGGTACTGCTAGAAAAGCCTGGAAAACGCACCGTAAAAATCGATGCTGATTTTGTGGGTTTTGAAATTGAAGATAAATTCGTTATCGGCTACGGCCTCGATTATGCGGGTAAACACCGCGAACTTCCATTTGTCGGATATATTGCGGAGTAACCATGGCACCCTCAACAGAACATGCATGGCTCGCGAGCTACCCTGATAATGTCGATTGGCATCATACGCCTGAAGGCCGCCCGCTGTTTCAATTACTCGATGATGCGGTTGAGAAATTCCCCAATAATACGGCTATTCGCTTTTTAGGGCGCGCCTTTACTTATACCCAGCTAGATACACTAGTAAAAAAGCTAACCGCTGGCCTTCGCGCGCAAGGCGTAAAGCGTGGTGTTAAAGTAGGCATTTGCCTGCCCAATTGTCCGCAAGCCATCATCAGCTATTTCGCCATATTGCGCACGGGCGCAACTGTGGTTAATTACTCGCCGCTTTATTCGAGCAGCGAACTTGGTCATAAAATTACCGATTCTGGCACTGAGGTGATGGTGACATTGGATATGAAAATTATCCTACCAAAATTGCAGAAAAACTTAGGCAAACCGCTGAAAAAAATCATCGTCTGCTCGCTAGCCGATGTAATGCCCATAACCAAGAAATACGCCTATCTACTGCTAAAACGTGGCGAGCTGGCAAAGGTGCCAAAAGATGACAACCATATTCTTTGGGAAGATGCGCTTAGCTACGCGCCAGATGGCAAGGTTGCCAAAATTCACCCAGAAGAAGATATTGCCGTGCTGCAATATACGGGCGGCACCACAGGCATACCCAAGGGTGTTATTCTGACCCACGCCAATTGCAGCATCAATGCGCTGCAATGCAAACAATGGTTTTCTGATGCGAAAGAGGGCGAAGAGATTTTCATCGGTATTTTGCCACTGTTCCACGTATTTGCCATGACCAGCATTATGAATTTTGGTATCGCCATTGGTGCCGAAATTGTGCTGCATCCACGATTTGAACTCGAAAAAGTGCTGACCGATATTGATAAATATAAAGTCACCATCATGCCGGGCGTTAGCACGCTATTTGCCGCTATCAATAACTGCACAACCCTTGCGAAATACTCGTTAAAATCAATAAAATACTGCGTCTCAGGCGGCGGCCCACTCCCCGATGCCGTGAAAGAAGAATTTGAATCGCTAACAGGCTGCACTTTGGTAGAAGGCTACGGCTTATCCGAATCTTCGCCTGTGGTGGCTTGTAACCCGCTAAAAGGCGAAAACCGCACGGGTGCCATTGGCCTCCCCTTCCCTGGCACAATTTTGGAAATTATTAATTCTGACGATAAAACTACCCCCATGCCTGCTGGCGAACGGGGCGAAATTTGCATTCGTGGGCCGCAAGTAATGCAAGGCTATTGGCAGAATATTGAAGCCACTAACGATGTATTACGCAAAACCCCTGATGGCGACCTACGCCTGCACACAGGCGATGTGGGTATTATGGAACCTGATGGTTATTTCAAAATTGTTGACCGCTTAAAAGAGCTGATTATTTCGGGCGGATTTAATGTTTATCCACGCCAAGTGGAAGATGCCTTGCACCTGCACCCCTCCGTTGCAGAATGCGCCGTCATTGGTATTCCCAACGCCAAACGGGGCGAAGTGCCCAAAGCATTTATCGTTTTCAAAAAAGGTCAAATAGCCGATAAGCCCGAATTTATGGCATTCCTAAAAGACCATCTGCCGCCCTATGCCATCCCACATGATTATGAATTTCGTACAGAATTACCCAAAACCATGGTCGGAAAAGTCGATAAAAAGCCACTACGCGAAGAAAAACGCTAATATCTACTGCTTGCAATAATTTACCATCTTCCCTATAAGCGCTTCCTCGCTTACTATCCATAGTTTCAAAGGAGTATTTATGAGCGCTGTTAAAAAAATGGACCTGCCGGAGTATTTGCCAGCAGATTACAAACCCCTCACCTCTATTAAAGATAATTACACACCGACGGACAAAGAAGATTACATGTGCGATATGCACTTGGAATATTACCGTCGTAAATTACTTGCTTGGCGTTTCGAGCTATTGGCCGAATCACGTGAGACGATGGATAATTTAAAAGAAGAAAACTGGCAAGAGCCTGACGTTGCTGATCGCGCCACGCGCGAAACTGACGCTGGCGTTGAGTTACGCACCCGTAACCGCTACCTGAAACTCATTGCGAAAATTGATGATGCCATGCGCCGCATCGATAATGGCGATTATGGCTATTGCGAAGAAACAGGCGACCCTATCGGCCTAAAACGCCTAGATGCCCGCCCTGTGGCCACCTTATGCGTAGAAGCACAAGAGCGCCACGAACGTTTCGAAAAACAATATTCTGACGAAGAATAGAGCCCTAGAAACCAATAAAATAAAAAAGGCGACTCAACCGAGCCGCCTTTTTTATTTCTAATCTCTTCACTATTTGAAATGAATGACTAATTAATATTTCTAGTTATTCTAAAATCTAGCAGATTGAGCCTTTGCAGGCTACTTTTCTACCTGTTGGGTAGTGGATTGCCTTTTGATTTTACTTGCTCTGTATTACCAAAGAGCTTGTCAGTCCATTTACCTAAAATTTCATAATCTTCCTTTGCAGTCTCTGAAAACCCTTTTTTCTGCACAGCTGCCTGAACGGCAATCGTACCAGCTATAATTCCAGCCGTTCTCAATACTAAATTACCAATTTTCTGAAAAGCCGTAGGCTCTTTTGCGGCTTTAACTTCAATATCTTCACTATTGATTTCCTTCTTATGTCCAAGAAAAAGTGACGAGCCAATAGAAACAACGCCAGCAGCCGCCATAAGGAACTGTTGTTTTGAGTTAATACTCGGTCCGTTTTTTATTTGTCTATATTGGTTTGAGAGTTTTTTATTACTCTCTTCTATCGCTTCTCCTAAACCCTTTGACTCTGGATGTGTCATTGTGGCTAAAAATCCAGCATATGATTTTATCGTTTGATCTACCATCTCTACTGGCAAATCATCGTATTGCCCATTGCTAGCTTTTGTTTTTAAAGCAGCTAAAAGACCCAAAACTACATCGTTTAAACGGGCGTCCACTTGTTTTACACCCTTAGCTGCTTCGCTGTATCTACTAACTTGCTTTCTAAGCAGGTCTCTATTTATAGCGAGCTTTGAGAGATCAATATCTTTTGAATTTTCCAGTCCTTCAACTATTCTGAAATCCAGAATTTGTGATACTTTATTTCCAACGTGTGCACGAT
>JALZUV010000068.1 GCA_023301245.1 Rickettsiales bacterium | reverse complement strand
ACCTGCTTCGTTAAAAGCAGCCCGTAAATTGGCAAAACTATTGCTGCCTAACGTGCCCATGACTAACCACCCATCATCATGAGTACAGCGATGCGCCTCCTTTAAGAAGGTTTCGGGCGACTCCAGCCATTGAACCGCTAAACTGCTAAAAACACCGTCAAATTGAGCTGTTCTACAGGGAATTTGCTGCATGTTGGCGCAAATAACAGGGTTTTCACTAATTTTCGCGCACATGCCTTCCGCAATATCCAGCCCAACCCAGTCTTTTTGCAGCGCATAACCTGTACCTGCCCCTGCATCCAATACTTTTGAATTGGGCGCTATCCAGTGCAACATTTCATCAATCACTTGCCGCTGAATATGCGCGTAATCGTCATAATGAGCCGCTGCGTTCGAGAAATCTTGTGCTATTTTTTGCAACTGGTTCACGATATTTCTTTCATTGCGGAAATTAACGCTGCCACTTGCTCGTCGCTATGGCGCGCCGAAAAACTAAACCTTAGCCGCGCCGTGCCTTTAGGAACGGTTGGCGGGCGAATTGCCACCACATGAAACCCCAGCCCCTCTAATGCACTGGCCATTTCCACTGCTGCCGCACTTTCGCCAACAATATAGGGTACGATGGGCGAATCGGGGGTTGCTAAATCCATTTGCGTGCAAAAATGCTGTGCATGGGCCATTGCTTGCTTCGCTCGCTGCGGCTCTTGCTGCATTAACTGCAGAGCCTTTAACGAAGCCGCAAGTACCACAGGCGGCAGCGCCGTACTATAAATAAACGAGCGGCAATGATTGGTAAGATAATCTACCATTAATTGCGTTCCACAGACATAACCACCAAGACTACCCGCGGCTTTCGATAAGGTTCCCAGCTGAATTAACCTTGGATGGGCTGGCAACAAGTTAAAGCCAAGCCCATGAGCATCATCCACCAGAAGCTGACAATCATATTGCTCTGCTAAGGTGAGTAACTCTTCTATCGGGGCACTATCGCCATCCATGCTGAAGATGCTTTCAGTGATGATGAATAGCTGCTTACAATTGCCTCGATTGGCCTCCAATAAGCGCTTTAGCGAGAGCATATCATTATGGGCGAAACGCTTGAAACTTGCTTGTGATGCGCGAATACCGTCAATGAGCGAGGCATGACAGAGCTTATCGGCCAGAATCATATCGCCCTTATCGGTAAGGGCTGGAATAAGGCTGTGATTCATTGCGAAGCCACTACTAAATATGAGTGCCGCTTGGCAGCCCTTCATGGCGGCTAATTCCGCCTCAAGCTGGCTATAGAGAGGATGATTACCGCTCACTAAGCGGCTTGCACCGCTGCCTGTCTCGTATTTTTGTAAAAACTGGCGAATACGCTCATCATTGCGCAAACCAAGGTAATCATTATCACAAAATGAAATTAGCCCCTCTTTTGGTGCAGGAAGAGTACGTAAAAGTTGCTGGTTATTCAGCTCAACAAGAGATTGCTGCAGCTGGACATCAAAACTATTCGCCATTTTAGCGGTAAAGCTGGTTTTTACGTAAGACATTATGCCTTAATATAGCACGCCCAAACGCATTAGGAACACATTAGAATCGTAATCTCGCGAGCTATCGTCCGAGGTTCGGCTGATACGAAGGTACTCGCCGCCAACCACATAATTCTCGTGGAAATTATAATCAGCATATAGGCTGCCATCATAAACATCATCCGTACGCGGAATGCCGCCAATCGCCTGATTTACTTCAAAGTCATTTTGCGTATAGCGCAATTTACCACCTACCGAGAGATCATCAAGCCACTGGTAAGAAAGCTCGGTTCCAACACGAGTTTGTAAGTAACCTGACGTGGCCGAAGTAGTCGTTTCGCGTACATCGCGACCAAGATAGGCACGTGCTTTCCATAGTTCATCAGGCTGCCAGCGGAAATCGGCACGTAGTGCAACACCATCAACTGTAGGTAAAACCGAAGAATCATAATCTTGCTGAAGGTAACCAATACCAATATCACCAAAGAATTTATCACGCTTTTCGCCGATACGGATACCCGCAAGCACTTCGACTCCATCAGAATCGCGCGAGAATAACAAAGTACTATCAACACGGCTATCGTATTTACGCTGATTCACTTCACCCTCTACATAGAGAACAGTGTCAGGGTGAATTTTATATCCTACGCGTGCGGTGGTGTGATACTCATCACGGTCACGATCATCATTAATAATCGTTGTACCGTTACGGCGCGAAGCATTTTCATAATCGTAAAAATCAACACCACTGTGCAAGTGCCCTACCCATTGAGGCGTATCCACTTTCACGCCGGCATTTACTTCTACATAGTCGAAATCAGTTGGCTCAGCCGCCTGATTCTCTGGTGCATCCGTAAAGGCACCAATGGCAACATGGTCTGTGCGGTGGCGTCCACCAATATAAACTTGTGTTTCAGGCGTCACATCATAGCTAACACGACCATCAATATCTGTATCAATGTAGCTATTTTCGCTTTCAGTAAAATACTCCCCAACCTCCAAAGTACCACGAAGATCAATTTGGAAAGGCTTCATGTCCGTTTTAACGCGAACACCTGGGCGGAAAATTGCAATAAAATCACCCGTTTCATCGTTTTCTTCACGAAAAATATTATCGTTATAAGCAACACCAGCGGTACCACCTACTGATATGCGAACTGCCTTATTTGACTCGTGAATCACCTCTTCTGGACGCTCTAATAGTGGCACCAAATCTTCTTCGTCGTCAGTTTGAGCAACGACAGATAAAGGGCTAACTAAGGCAGTGAATGCAAATAAATAGGGGAGAAATTTTATCATTATATAATCCTACTGTGTCAGTGTATTTAATATCGCAGTTGCTTGGCCATAGCCATTCTTACTTGCTTTTGTGAGCCATTCACGTGCTTTTTGCTTATCTTCCGCGACACCTAAGCCACGAGCATAGGCTAAACCTAGTTGATATTGCCCAGCAACATGACCAGCAGTTGCAGATTTTTGATACCAATCTATTGCTTTATCTAAGCTCATGGGTACGCCAAGACCAGCACTGTGAGCCTGCGCGAGAACATACATTGCCTCGCCACTACCCTTGTTGGAAGATTTAGTAATCCATTCGAGGCCAGTCGCTGTATTCGCATCCACACCGTTACCATGCATGTAAGCTTCGCCCACACGCAACATACCTTCAGCATCACCCGCTTTCGCTAGCGGCAACCAAAATTTAATTCCGCCTTCGCGCTTACGATCAACTTTTTCGCCTCTAGCCGCACGAGAAGCTAACTTCTCTGCTCGCAACTTAGCTTTCATGGCAATTTTAGCTTCGCGCTCTTCAACACGGGTTTTACGCTCTGCCAACTCAGTCAAAGCAGTTTCGGAACCGCTTTGCGCAGCGATATTATAAAGCTGCTCTGCGCGCGCTCTGTCTAGTGGCACACGTTCGCCACCCCAGTAAGCACGAGCCTGACGAACTAGCGCATCAGGATGCCCCTTTACAGCAGCAACACGGAACCAATTAAACGCCACTTCGCCAAAGACGGGGTCAAGAGGTGCGCGCTCTTCGTACCAACGGGCGATACGATAAGCATTGCCTGGGTCAAGCTCAACTGCTTGCTGGAAAAAACGTCCACTCATTTGGCCGTCACGCTCAACGCCATCGCCAAGCGCATGGGCAAAACCCATCTCCAGCGCCGCACGATGGTTGTGATTTAACGCCGCAACCTTCCATAGCGATGTAACATCGCTACGCGGTTGATGCCCTGTGTCGGTCCACATGGTTGCTAATTCCATCATCGCGGGAACAGATTCTTGTTCAATCGCCTTGCCATACCAATATTCAGCCAAAGGAATATCGCGCTGCACTAATACACCATCACGAAAATAGCGCGCTAATTTAATAATAGCCTGTGTTGATGGATTTAAGTCTGTATCTAACTTCGCAGAGGCTTGCGCAATATAGTCACGCGCCACGCTCGGGTCTGCCGAAATTTCCGCCAATGACATCATTGCATTCGCATAGCGATCTGAAATTTGCGTATAATAACTGTGCGCCTTTACATTATCTACAGGTATTCCCTTACCTTCGCGGTACATATCGCCTAAAGCGAGCTTAGCACGAGACGAGCCTAGAGCTTCTGCTTTTAGAAATAATTGCTTCGCTTTTTGCGCATTAGCCGCCGATATAGGCTCCTGCATCAAATAGATTTCAGCAATTTGCAACATAGAGCGCGATTTGGTTTGATAATCAAACGAGTGCTCAATTGCATTCTCAAAGTGAGTTATCGCCTCATTATATTGCCCAGCGTCTCGCGCCTCTGTCCCTGCAATAATGTGCTCATTACCGGGTTTATCAATAATTTCAAATGTCCATGCACCCGTAAAAAGTGCAATTACAGGAAAAAGCAGGGTGACTTTTAAGTATTTTTTAATCATAGAGTGCTAGATATTATTTTTTATCCACAATTACAAGGAAAGATATTACTTACATTTAATGTTTTTTCCGCTTTACTTAATAAACGTTAACCTTTATACAGCACTCAACCTATGGATTTACTAACTGGACATATACTCTACCTATTGGCGATGACGAGCTTTGCGCTCGCCGTCCCCGAGCTCTTGTGGGACCCCGATACAAAGCGCTTTATCTTTATTATCGGTATTCTCGCCGTGTGGCG
>JALZUV010000067.1 GCA_023301245.1 Rickettsiales bacterium | reverse complement strand
CAAGCCAGCCTGCGCCAGCATATTTCTATCGTGAGCCAAGAAACGGTTTTATTTGATGATACGATTGCTGCCAATATCGCTTATGGCTTGCCAGAAGCCACACAAGAAGCGATTGAACAGGCGGCAAAGGATGCTGCCGCGCATGAATTTATTGTAGGCATGCAGCATGGCTACGAAACACGTATTGGGCCGCGGGGAGTTAAGCTCTCAGGCGGTCAAAGACAGCGGTTAGCCATAGCGCGCGCGCTCTTAAAGAATGCGCCTATTTTATTGTTAGATGAAGCAACGAGTGCACTTGACACAAAGTCTGAGTCTTTAGTTCAGGATGCTATTAACCGCCTAATGCAGGGACGTACATGCATAATTATTGCGCACCGTCTTTCTACGATTGCTCATGTTGATAAAGTCTATGTGATGGATAATGGTAAAATTATTGAAGCGGGTACGCACAAACAGCTCCAAGCCAAGAAAGGCTTGTTCCACCAATTATATGCGGCGTAAGCGCTAAGCAGCGCGCCGAGAGGCTTGGGTGGCGTGCAGCGCTAATTTATGTAGCAAATTGCGGCAAATAATTTCGGCTGATAGATGCCCTATTTTTGTTTGTCTCTCTGCTTCTAAAACCGCTTGAATAGCGCGTTTGAGTGCAGGGCTATTCCAATAGCGAATTTGGCGGCTAATAAGCGGCTCTTGCTTAAAAAATACACCATGGCGCATGAAGGTGGCTTTTTGCGCCATACCGTCGGCCATCATGGTTTGAATACTTAGCAGTTTTTGAAGGTGAGAGCCTAACATACGGTAAATTCCGATGGTCGCCATGCCTTCATTAAAGCAGCGTGTTAGCACGCTTTCTAAGTTGCCTACACCGCCGCAAATAGCGTGAAACAGCTCATCTAGCGTGTGGTCGCCATTATCGCCACTTAAAAGGTTGGCGCTTTCCATAGAGAGGTGGCGCTCTTCACCTAGGAATAAATCGATTTTCTCAATTTCCTGTAGGGTAATCGCATGGTCATTTCCCAAGTGGCTGGCCAGCATAGGAATAACGCCTTGTTCACAGGTAATAGAGCGTGAGCGCATTTCTTCAGCTAATATTTGCGTAACTTTGCGTGAATCATCATGGTAGCAGGCGAGCGCGGCAAATTCTTTACCCGCTTCAAATAGCTTACGTAACTTTGAGGTGGGGCGTAAGTCGCCCGCTGTTACAATTAGCGGCCATACAGGCGCAGGGTCTCCTGTAATGGCGGCTTCAATAGTTTTGACCGCATCATTGCCCACATGGCGTAATAATACGGCCCTATCGCCGCCCATGAGGGTAAAGCTGCTTAGTTCATCAGTTAGTCGAGCAGGGTCATCAGATAGGCTTTCAGCCGATATCTCAGTGAGATTTAGTGAATCATAAGTTTGACCTAAAAATTGTCTGACAAGTTGTAGCGATAAGTTGCGCGCTCGCCCTTCATCGGGCCCGTATAGTAAGAAAGCACGGCATTGTTTGGGGCTTTTAACAAAAGCCTCCTGTTGGGCGGGGGCAATTTTCACGGCTTATCCTGCAATAGTCCGATGAGCTCCATACTGATAGTACGCGCTAGTTCTTCAAGTCCGCGTTCGCGAGCTTCACGGTCGGCTGCAAATGTGGCAAAATCAGAATCGGAAACATTATAGCTGCTAATACGCTGTGATAGTTTATTTCGGATGATATCTTCGCCTGTAGTAATGTTCACTAAACTATATTTGGCGCGAAGGATTAGATTGTAGCGGGTGATGCTAGCGTCGCGTTCGATAATAATAGGCTGTTTAATTTCTTCCAATGTAGAGGTGAGCTTATATTTAGGCGCTGGGTAATGGTTGGCAGGGTGCAATGCATCCTCCAAGGCAATGTGGAATAATTGACCCGTGCGGTCTCGATTGGCAATCTCTACCTGAATAGTTTCAAGCTTGCTACCGGCAGTGCTGGAAGCTTTTTTCGTGCCATGCACGGGGGTAAAGCCACAGGCTGATAGGGTGCAAAGCAGAAATAAAAGAGGTAAGCGCATGAGATAAATCTAGCCGCAAAAACCCTTTAGGTAAAGCTATGTTCGATAGTCAGCATTGATGGAGATATAGCCGTGGGTAAAATCGCAGCTATAGGCGGTGAACTCTGCATCTGCGATCCCTAAATCAACATAAATTTCTAAATTATCTTGTTTCATATATTCAGAAACAACCGCTTCATTGTAATCAGGGTGGCGCTGGCCATTTTGAGTGAGCAGATATTCACCAAAGGAAATTCTAAGCGTGTCGCGATTTGCCGCAGCGCCTGACTTGCCGACGGCCATTACGACGCGCCCCCAATTGGCATCTTCGCCTGCAATGGCGGTTTTTACGAGTGGCGAGTTGGCAATGGCCATGGCCACGGTTTTAGCATCTTGCTCATTAGCTGCACCTGTCACGTTGACGGAGAAAAACTTGCTCGCACCTTCGCCATCGCGCACGATGAGTTGGGCCAGCTCTAGCATCAACGAGTGCAGTTGGTTTTCGAACTCTATTAAGCTGTCAGACTCTAGCTTGACGCCTTGGTTAGTGGAAAAACATAGCACCATGTCGCTGGTAGAAGTGTCGGAATCGACCGTAATTGCATTGAAGCTGGTGGCGGTGGCATTGGTCAGCATTGCTTGTAAAACCTCTGCATCAATGGCGGCGTCGGTAACAATATAGCCTAGCATGGTTGCCATATCGGGCGCAATCATGCCGCTGCCTTTGGCTATACCGTTGATAGTTACGCTGTCAGAGCCTATTTTGAAGCTTCTAGTCGCGGTTTTTATAAAAGTATCAGTGGTGCAAATTGCTTTTGCCGCATCAGCCCAGTTATTATGACCAAGCGATTCATAGGCTATGGGCAGGCCAGCAATAATTTTCTCATAGGCGAGAGGCTCGCCAATAACACCCGTTGAGCCGGCAAAACATTCTTCAGGTTCGCACTCTAGCAATTGTGCGGCATGAGTGAGGGTTTGCGTCACTGCCATTTCGCCCATTTGCCCTGTAAAGGCATTAGCATTGCCAGAATTAACTACTAACCCACGGGCATGGCCGCCCGTTAAATGCTGCTTACTACGCAAGATAGGCGCGGCGGCGGTCTTTGATTTGGTAAATACTCCTGCCACTTGCGTGCCTTCTTCAAAGGCCATCAGCAGCAGATCGACGCCCTTAGAGCGGCGCAAGCCACTATCGACTGCCGATAAGCGACAGCCAGCAATAGGGGGTAATTCTGGCAGCTCTTTAGGGGCTAAGGGTGAAATAGGCAGCGGCATTGATTATTCTACTCTTCTTGAACGTCAATCGGGAATTTTATAGTTTTACCCTTAGCATCGAAATATTTGATATCGGCCTTTTTAAGCAGATCTTTAATATATTGTTGGTTAGCCTCTTGGCGAAGTTGCTCTTCAAGTGTAAGGCGTGCTTCTTCATAAGGAGGCACAGGCATGTCGCGCTTTTCAGATAGCTTAATAATGTGCCAGCCGAACGAGCTTTTTACCGGTGCAGAAATTTTACCTTTCTCTAAAGCAAAGGCAGCATTGGCAAATTCTTCTACCATTTGTTCCTTATTAAAGTAACCTAAGTCACCGCCACCTGCGGCGCTGCCTACATCGGCAGAGCGGCGCTTGGCGGTTAGGGCAAAGTCGGCACCTTCATCAAGCAGCTTTTTAATTTCATTCGCTTCATCTTCGCTTTCAACCAGAATATGGCTGGCTTTAGCTTGCTGCATGCCTTTGGCTTTTTCTAGCATGGCATTATAGCGCTTTTTAATTTCTTTTTCAGGCGTGGCAATATTACGCACACGTAAATGCTCTTGCACAAGCACTTGGCGGCGTGCGGCTTCTAGCCTTTTCATCACATCGCGGCGCTCGTGAAGCTTGCCTGCTTCGGCATCTTTTAGCATTAAGCGCTCGCTTACTACGCCACGCACGACATTACCTTTAATGGCTTCGCCAAACTGGTCAATAGGCGGCGCCGGCTCGTCACCAGGAAATAGTCCATCCCAAATTTCTTGCACTTCACTATAGGGAATCTCTTCGCCATCGATATTGAGAATCGTATAATCTTTTGCAAAAGCGGCAGTGGCGAAAAATGTTAGAATAATAAACACAAAATGCGGCATGGGTAAAATCCTTCGGTTGTTAAGCTGGGTATGGCACAAAATTGATTGCGTGACAATGCATGACAAGCCATATTCCCCTCGGATGGAATTTTTACGTAAATTATTTGGGCTCGCCTCCACTGACATGGCGATTGATTTGGGAACGGCCAATGTGTTGGTCTATGTCAAAGGGCAGGGTATTGTGCTGAACGAACCCTCGGTCGTGGCAATGATTGAAGATAATGGCAAAATGCTCCCTTATGCTTTTGGTAATGAAGCGAAGTTGATGCTGGGCCGCACCCCTGCGAAAATTGAAGCTATTCGCCCTATGCGCGATGGCGTGATTGCCGATTTCCGCTCAGCCGAAGAAATGATTAAACATTTCATTGGGCAGGTAAATAAGGGTAGCAGCTTTTCTCGCCCACTTATTATTATTTGTGTGCCTTCAGGATCTACCCCCGTTGAGCGCCGCGCGATTCAAGAATCGGCCGAGGCAGCAGGCGCGCGCGAAGTGTGGTTGATTGAAGAACCGATGGCTGCCGCTATTGGTGCTGGCCTACCCGTGACCGAACCAACAGGCTCGATGATTATTGATATTGGTGGTGGCACGACAGAAATTGCCGTGCTTTCGCTCGGCGGTATTGTTTATTCGCGCTCGGTACGTGTGGGGGGCGATAAGATGGATGATGCGATTATCTCTTATGTGCGTCGTGCGTTTAACCTGCTGATTGGCGAAGCTACGGCAGAACAAATTAAGAAACAAATTGGTACGGCACTCGCCCCAGAAGATGGGTCAGAGGGTAACACGATGGAAATTAAGGGGCGCGATCTAGCCAGCGGAAGCCCCAAAGAGATTGTTATTTCCGAGGCACAAGTGGCCGCTGCTTTGGTTGACCCGCTTTGGCAAATTATTGATGGTATTTTAGTTGCTTTAGAAACCACTCCTCCTGAACTTTCAGGCGATATTATTGAAAAAGGTGTGGTCGTGACAGGCGGTGGAAGCCTATTGCGCCGTTTCGCGCAATTAGTTTCTAACGAAACAGGGCTACCTGTCTTTACCGCAGAAGAGCCTCTTTCATGTGTGGCGCTCGGCATCGGTAAAATTCTAGAGAACCCCACCAGCATGAAGCACGTTCTGTTTAAGCAGGATTAGAGGCATAAAAAAATCCCCTGAACCATCGGTTCAGAGGATTTTAAATCATAGCACTAACTTATTTGTTGCTCTGATGAGCAAGCCATTTCAGGATTATAATTGAGCCTGTTAGGATAATGAGCCCATCTACAGATACGTGAACCAAAAGCGGTGCTTTTGCTTCAATAAGTAGTAAATTGGCATAGCCAGTGAGGGCTGTTAGAGAATAAAGTGCCACGAATAAAATTGCGAGATTCTTATTAGTAAAAATCATAATTAGAGTTTTTAAAATTAAAAAAATAGTGCGGTTTGAAGGTTCAAATACACAAGAAAATACAAGCTCATATTAGCAGAAAGCTAGAGAGAGAGCAATTGGCACTATGCTGATGTCATCAAACTTTCATAATTGCTCTATGTCATGCTGAACTTGTTTCAGCAGCCATTGCGGGGGCTGGGAGTGATGTTGAGGAATAGACCTTGAAATAAGTTCAGGCTGACAATCTTTAAGATAAAACAGAAGGGAGGCCAGTAGGCCGACCCAGCCATGAGCATTGGCGAAGCCAATAGCCCATCGTCGAGCCCAGTAGGGCGAGCGGGGGCAAAATAAATAATCCCTCTCTCATAAAAAAAACCCGCCTCAGAGGCGGGTTTTAAAGCAGTTTAAGCAAGTTGCAGGATACGTTTTTAGTTTTGCTCTCGTTGGTTGGCTTCTTAGTCCTTAATCACAGCGTTGTGTGTTTGGGGTGCATCGAAACTCTATACCGGCAGTATAAGTAATTCACAAATCTGCTCAAGAGCGCATTCATGTTATCCACAGTTTTGTCTCGTGCTGTGGAGAAGGTTTTTAAAGTAAGGGTGAGCTTTACGAAAGGCTGTTTGATAAAAATGGGAGGAAGGAAGTAATTGCTTCCGTGCCCAGCGTAAGTAGTAAAATGGTGATGGTTACGCCAAGTGATCCGATAATGGTTCCGATAATAACAACGATTCCATCTCGCCCAAGCATGCCAAGCGCCATAATTAACGTGCCTATACCCGGTAAAAAGTTGGTCATTGGCAGAGGGATAGCAATCGAAATTGCAAAAATGAACCAAATTAATCCAACAACTCGTTCTCCTGTTTTGGTATTTGTAAAGCTCCAGCGGGGGTGTAGGAATTTTTCGACCCAGCGTAATTTGGGTGCTGCAATGGAGACCATTTTATCGACAGTGGCTTGTTCAAGCGATTTACGGCGTAACCATTTAGGTAACCATGGTGCGTGCTTGCCCCAAAGCATTTGTACTGCAATGAAGAAAAGAGGAACTGAAAATAGTGTGGAGCCACCGGGGGGAATAGGCACAGGTACGCAATTAGGTAGCACTAGTACCAGCATTAGCAATCCGAAGCCGCGATGGCGCAGGGTAAAAATTAGCTCATCTATCGTTATTCGGGTCGATTCACGGTAATGCTCTGCCATTTTTTCTAATGTTTCAGAAACAGGCTCAACCTTATTGGCGCCCTCAGAGCTATTATTTTGCGTGGATTTCATGAACTGATTATAATCTTAATTTATCTTATAAGGATAGCACTAATAGTAAGGCGATTAATAATCCGAGCGCGATGGTTGTAAGCCAGTACCAGCGCTTAACATCCGCTATTTGTAGGCGCGCCGTGCCTTTGCCTAACCATTCGCGGCAAATAAGCCCTAGATACTGCCCTTTAGGCCCTGCAAGGCTAAAGCTTAACGCCTCGGCGATAGTGAGAGTTACTGCTTTATGGGGCGCTGTAATATGCTCTAGCCCTGCCCGCAAGCCTACCAGTGGTCTGCCTTTGCTGGTAAAGGCCGCAGCAAAACTTAGCAGCAGGCAGGTAAGCACTGTAGCAGGAATAAAAACTAGGTTCGATAAGCGCGTAATGGGCCTAGAGAAATCTAGATGAGTTAGCGCACTAAAGCGGCACAAGAAGCCAAGAGTAAGAGCGATAAGAAGCCCAGACCAGCTTAGTAATAGCCAGCCCAGTAATGGCGCTGAAATACGCTGTAAGAGCATAATGCCACCAGTTTCAACTTCATAACGGAATGTTGCTGCTTCATCCGCTGGGTGAGGGAGGGCTTGGGGCGGAGCCACAAAGAATAATAGCCCCAGTAAGATAATATCGAGATAGTCATGGTCGATGATAAAGAGCAGTTCGGACAATAATATGCCGATGATAAAGGCAGCAACTATAAGTGAAAACATTAAAATACGGCTACGCATTCTCAGCGCATTTGCCGAGCGTTCTTTGCGATAGAGTTTAGTGACAAATCGTTGGCATAAGTGCTGCCAGCCTTTAAGAGGAGAAGGTATAACGCGTAACAGGCGCAACTTACTATCAATAATGCGTAGCAGTAGCGCAATGGCTAAAGCGAGCGCGGCAATTAAACAAAGGGAAGAAAAACCATAAGCACTTATCAGCATTATTTATCCTATAAACACTTCTACACGACGGTTTTGCTTTTCGGGCACTCCATCATTGGTTGGCATTGCAGGGTCCGTTTCGCCAAAAGCAAAATATTTTAATATTGCCTTGGGAATTCCACCTTCAATTAACGCCTCTAATACGCTTAGAGCGCGCTTCTCTGATAATTTCATATTATAAATCTCGCTGCCAGCTGTATCAGTATGGCCATGGATAATAATCTCATTTGGCTTTGTGGCCATTACTTGCTCAATCACTTGCTGCACTACTTGATTAGAGGCTTGGGTGAAATGCGTTAAATTATGGCCAAAATAGACGAGATAGGCTGTATTACTGACTGGCTGTACATCAGCGGCTTCCAGTTTGGCAAATTCTAATCCCTCAAGCGCCGTATAAAAGCTGGTTTGACAACTAGAGATGGCGGCGCTATCCCAGCCTTCATCAAGCTCTTCAACCCAGCAATCGAATGCATAGAAGGCTTGAGCGGATAGTTTGGGAGAGTTTAATTTAGCCTCTTCATCTACTAGTTCTAATAATTTCGCACGGGCAGCCATTAGTTCGGGTTTTAGTTCTTCAGCAATGTTCCATGATGAAATTTCTTCAGGGGTAACTTGCTGCCCATAACCGCTCATCAAGCCTTTCTCAGCGAAATAGCTGGAATCTGTCCAGTCGTGATTTTTGGCTTCAGCTTCACTAAATTCTAAATAGCGCTGAGTGAGCGCAATGGCATAGGGGGTACCGCTTGGGGTAACTTGCCGCAGCTCTTTTAAATTAGCCGTGGTCGCACAGGCCGATAGCAGCCCAAGCAAACATAATATAAGAATGCGTGTATAAACGCGCATTTCCCCATCCTTTTTCTTTTTAGGCTAAGGATAAGGCCTATTAGATGCAACGATTGCCCGCGCAAATCCGCGCTTAAAGGGTATTTAAACTTGGCTTGTATCTAAATCGCCCCATGGCTCGTCAGGGCCGAGGAGGAGTTGATTATGCGCCGCGCCTGCGGGAATCATTGGATAGACGTTTTCGGTCTTACATACGCGCATATCCACTAACACAGGGCCATCAATGCTTAGCATTTTCTCAAATGTTTCATCCACTTTCGCAGGGTCATCACATTCGAGCGATGCCATGCCGTAAGCCTCGGCGAGTTTTTGGAAATCAGGCAGCGATTCCATGAAGCTCTCGCTATGGCGATCTCCGTGGAACATTTCTTGCCACTGGCGCACCATTCCCATGTAACCGTTATTTAAAATAACAATTTTAACCGGCAGGCGATATTGAGTTACGGTAGAAAGCTCCTGAATATTCATCATAAAGCTGGCTTCACCCGTTACGCAAACCACCAGTTCATCGGGATGTGCTATTTGCACGCCCATTGCGGCGGGTAGCCCGTAGCCCATAGTGCCGAGGCCGCCACTGCTCATCCATTTATAGGGTTGGTCAAATTTTAAATATTGCGCCGACCACATTTGATGTTGCCCTACATCGGTTGTGTAATAGGGTGAGCGGTCTTTAGCGAGTTCATAGAGGCGCTGTAATGCATATTGCGGTTTAACTTCTTCTTCAGATTGTTCATACGAGAAGCTTTTGCGCGAGCGCCAGAGTTCAATTTGCTTCCACCAGCTGTCTAGGGATGCTGAGTTAGGCTTGCATCCTCTTTCTCGCCAAATTTTACGCATTTGTCGGATTACGGTTCCTGCATCGCCTACAATCGGAATATCAACTTCAACATTCTTATTGATAGAAGAGGCATCAATATCCACTTGAATCTTCTTGGAATGTGGCGCAAAGCCATCGAGCTTACCCGTTACACGGTCATCAAAGCGCACGCCAATACCAATCATTACATCGCATTCATGCATGGCCATATTCGCCTCGAGCGAGCCGTGCATTCCTGGCATCGCCAAAAATTGTTCATCGGTGCCCGGATAAGCACCTAGCCCCATAAAGGTGAGGGTAATAGGAAAGCCCGTTTCTTTTACAAATAGCTGTAGTTCTTCGCATGCATCGAGCCCTGAGTTAATCAGTCCGCCGCCTACATAGAAGAGCGGTTTTTTCGCATTAGCGATTAAATCCATCGCGGCATTGACCTTGGTCGCGTTGCCGACGGTTTTGGGGCTATAGCGCTCACGGCGAAAATGGTGGTTATGGTCATATTCGCCAAGCTGATTGAGAATATCTTTCGGCACATCAATTACCACAGGGCCGGGGCGGCCAGAGGTGGCTACATGGAATGCCTCATGTACCACGGCAGGTAAATCTTCAATCTTCTGTACGAGGTAATTATATTTGGTGCAGGCACGGGTGATGCCAGTAGTATCCGCCTCTTGAAAGGCGTCAGAGCCTATCAGGTGGCTTGGCACTTGTCCGGTGATACAAATAAGTGGAATAGAATCTAGCATGGCATCGGCTAGTCCCGTAACCGCGTTCGTTGCGCCTGGGCCTGAGGTTACCAATACCACGCCAGCCTTGCCAGTTGAGCGCGCATAGCCTTCAGCCGCGTGGGTAGCCGCTTGTTCGTGGCGTACTAAAATATGCCGTAAGTGATTCTGTTGGAAAATTGCATCATAAAGCGGCAATACTGCGCCTCCGGGGTAGCCAAAGATAGTGTCAGTTCCGCAGTCAATCAGCGATTTAATGACGATTTCAGCGCCAGTCATCTCCTGCATATTTTGCGTTTCGTTGGAGGATTCAGAGCTCAGATTTTGCTTCTGTTGTTTGTTTTTAGCCGTCATCATGCATATCACTTGTTAACTTGTTAAGTCGCGGAAGTTCCTTATAGCTAAATTTTCTTCGCTATTCAACCGTTTGCGCTTTATTATTGTCGTAAATTAGTCTAAAACCACGTCACAATTGATGAGTAATTTGGAGAAGTAGATATGGGCAAAGCCACTGATGATATGAAATTTGCAACGAAAGCCATCCACGGCGGGAACGATCCCGACCCTGCTTTTGGTTCAACCTTGCCACCTATTTACCAAACTGCAGGTTATGAGTTTCCTGATGCGAAAACAGCCGCTGATCGCTTTGCGCTGAAAGATTTTGGCCCAAGCTATAGCCGCTTAACAAACCCAACGGTCGATGTGCTAGAAACACGCCTAGCCGCCTTAGATGGTGGTGTTGGCGCGATTGCAGCCGCCTCTGGCCATGCTGCACAAATGCTGGCTTACTTGGCGCTAGTTGCACCGGGGCAGCATATTGTTGCTTCAAACCGTATTTATGGTGGTTCTACTAGCCAGTTAAAAAACACATTCCCTAAGCATTTTGGCTGGCAGTCTACGCTAGTAGAGCCTGAAAGTGCTGATAATTTTGAGCGTGCTATTACCGAGAAAACTCGCGCTATCTTCTTAGAGTCAGTTGCTAACCCTGGTGGTGCGGTGATTGATATTGAAGCAGTGGCACGCGTGGCAGAGCGCCACCACATTCCACTGATTGTCGATAATACTGTGCCGACTCCTTACTTGCTACGTCCGCTAGAGTGGGGTGCAAATATTGTTATTTACTCTACGACTAAGTTTATGACGGGCAATGGCTCGTCACTGGGTGGTGCGTTTATTGACGGTGGTAATTTTGACTGGGGTAAAGATGATCGCTATCCGGCATTGACCGAACCTTGTGATGCTTATCATGGTGTTAAATTCTTTGAAGAGTTTGGCAATATGGCTTTATTCGTTCACGGTAAAGGTGTTGGCTTGCGCGATATTGGCGCTTCTCAACAGCCGATGAATGCCTTCATGACCATCTGTGGTTTAGAGACGCTTCATATTCGTATGCAGCGCCATGTAGAAAACGCGCAGAAAGTGGCTGAGTGGTTATCTAAGCACGATATGGTGGGTGATGTAAGTTATGCAGGCTTACCAACAAGCCCTTATCATGAGCTTGCGAAGAAATATACGCCAGAAGGTCCGGGTTCTCTTTTCACATTCGACATTAAAGGTGGTATGGCAGAGTCAGCTGAGTTCCTAGAGGGTTTGAAGCTCTTTACGATGGTGGCTAATTTGGGCGATGCCCGCAGCTTAATCATTCACCCTGCCAGCACCACACATGGTCAGCTTTCTGCTGAACATCGCAAAACGGCAGGTATTGGCGATGGCACGATGCGTGTGTCGATTGGTTTAGAGCATTCTGACGATATTATTGATGACCTTCAGCGTGGCTTCGATGCGATTGGCGGCTCTCTTCGTAAAGCCGGATGAGCTTAGAATCCTCGGCGGTTACTAGAACCTATTTCCCGCATGTAAACTTACTACGTGCTTTTGCAGCACTGTCGGTGTTTGTTTATCATGTGATAGAGCATTACGGCTGGAGTGGGTTTCCGATTGATTACGGTCTTATATGGTTTCGTATGGGCTGGATGTCGGTTGATTTATTCTTTGTGATTAGTGGCTTTGTTATTGGCTGGTCGTTAATTCAATT
>JALZUV010000066.1 GCA_023301245.1 Rickettsiales bacterium | reverse complement strand
TGGTTAGAGCAGCGGAATCATAATCCGCGTGTCGGGGGTTCGAGTCCCTCCTCCGCTACCATTATTTCTTATATAATTCCGCTGCTTACACCTAATGCACATTTAGTTACTGTGAATTGCTAGACACTTTTATATTTTCAGAGGCCTCTAGTGTAGCTTTCACAGCTTCCATATTTTTCATTATATCAGCATCCTTTGTGTAGTGTTTAGTCATAGCTGTAGAGGCGTGGCCTAGTGCATCTTTAATAGATTCCATATCTTGTCCTTGCTCTCTTAGTGTATTTGCTAAGGTGTGTCTTAGGCCGTGAATAGTGAGACCTTTACCGACTAAGCCCTCAAGCTCTAACTGCTTCCTGAGTTTAGTCCATTCAGTTCTAAAGCCTCCCTCAGTCCAAGGAGTCCCTCTAGTAGTTGCTGAGAAGGTTGTGGCATTGTGATGAGGAGCTTGTTTTAGGATAGACTTTAAAGTGCTGATGACAGGCCAGTGTACTACTTGGCCTGTTTTGCTTGTATTGAATGTAATAACATTATCGACACACTGATTCTTTCTGAGCTTGAGAGCATCACCTTCTCTCATGCCTGTGTACATAACCACTCACCACTTCCTGTCTTTGAACGCTATCTCTCTCTCTTTGGGTGGCATTGTGTATTGCTTTGGGCATTATGGTGCCCTCGCTTTTTGAAGCCACTGCTAACCTTGAAGTTGCCAGCGTGCATTTGGTTGTGGCGATGTTTATTTGGGTGATGATTTACCCGATGATGGTAAATGTTGATTTTGCTTCTATCAAAGACGTTGGCCGCAAACCCAAAGGGCTGAACAAATCTTCGCCACCAGCTTCTTTTAGTTCTATTTTCGCCGTTTTACGCATCCCTTCTATGCTGGGGTCTTCACCAGGGTAGTGAGATTCAACAACACGTGCAGTAATCAACGTCATAATAGCATCATTGCATTTTATAACTTCTTCAGGTGATAAGGAGGTATCTGAAAAATCAAATTTGGAGGCATCATAAGGGTCGGTCATTACTTACTATAGGTGTTCAATTATTAATAAAACCTTAAGTCAAAAATAAAGAGCTGATGAGAGGGGGCGATTTATCGAGGGTTGGGAGAAGTTCACTGTGCCACTTAGGAGAGGCCCTTAACAGAATCAGGTGGGCGGTTTGTGATGTCTTGCCATTTTTGTTTTTGTGGCGGAGTAATGCCATATAGGGGCGCGCCCATTTGATGATTATGTGTTTGAGAGATTTTATTGGTGGCACAGTGTATTGAGCCATTACTAAATTCCCATTTTATCCCATCAAGATTCAGAGTTTTTGGCGTAACAACTTTATAGCCCTTATCTTGCAAGTTATTCATTAATTCATCAGAGCAATAGGGCATTATTAATGTGTCGCCGATTGAGATTAAGTTATAGGCCATATGTTGTGTGTTTTTGCCAAGTTTATATTTAGCATCTTCGGCGGGGGTAAGGGTATAAGTTGTATCGCGAACCTTCGTTTTCCAAAAGTCGGCTTCTAATTTATCTTCAACAATAATTAAATCTTTGCCTAAAAGGTTCTGTAGTTTTTCTAATGTTTCTGTATCTGTAATGCTTTCGCTTATTAGGTAGCCACCTTTAGGTAGTTTGGCCATGCCAGTATCTAGATGATAAAATACTGAGAAGCCAAATTCTCCGACGCGTTGAGATGAAAGGTGGTTGGCTTTATCTTTTCGCAATTGCCGGCGAATTGGGAAGACTTCGTAACCTGTGTGTTCTTGAATTGATGTAATAGTGTTTTGAGTTTTTGGGCTCTCTAAATCGCTGTAACCTACAAATACGATTTTTCTGTCTTCATCAATAATAACGTCGCCGCCTTCAGCGAGAGATGCCTGAATATCAACTTTTCTGAAGCCCTCTTTTTCTAAGGCTTTGGATATTTGCTTGGTTTCTTCAGGAAGGTTGCGTTTATAGGCTTGTTCTTCTTTTGTATGAGGGGTTGAATCGATGATAAATAATTTCTGTTTGGGGAAAACTAAAGCGGGGTCTCTTGTCCAAACCTCTCCATACCCTGCGTCTATCGAGGCGTCTAATGTGATGACATTTCCGCCTAATCCTTCGATTGTTTGTTTTAATGTTTTCCAAGCCTCTTCGTAGGCCTCTTGTTTGTAACCACTCTCGCCTAAATCATCAGGGGGGCACATAATGAAAGTTGGAGTTGGTTCGCCAGCGCTAAGGGTTTTATACTGAGACAAAAGATCGCTATCTACGTTAGGGCTTTCAGAGCAACCAGTTAAGAGGCTGCTACCTGCGACTGCCAAACCAGCCGAGCCTTTTAAAATTAAATCTATAAATTTCCGTCTTTTCATATTATTTGCGTAACTATAATTCCTAACTGAATGATTATACTAAAGAAAAGTTAATAATTCTTTACTGAAAAGTGTGAATAGTGGCAGAGGTTCAATAGGAAGGTTTCTCTAATACTAAGAAAATCACTTTCTGAAAACAGGTTCTAGTTAGATTGATAGGCAGAACGAAGAAAAATGCTGTTTTAATATTAACGAGCATAAGTTTAGGTTATATTTTATAAAGTAAACTTATGATCTGTATTGAACCTGAAGATGTTAGATAACTTAACTCAGTCACCTACTATAACGGAAAAAAATCTGCTTACTGTTAAGTTCGTTGGGTTTTTTTCGTTGTTTCTTGGTGGGCTGGTAATTTTTGGATGGTATAACCACACCCCCATATTAATTCAGTTGCACCCTACTTTTGCTCCAATGCAGTATAATACTGCGCTTGGTTTTTTGCTTTCAGGGCTGGGGTTTTTAAGTATTTACTATCAGAAAAATGGACTTGCTTCGTTGATTGGCGCTGCGATTTTAGCGATAGGCAGCCTTACTTTACTGCAATATATTGTAGCTACAGACTTTGGAATTGATCAACTTTTGATGGATCATTATATAACGGCAAAAACTTCGCATATTGGCAGAATGGCACCTAGTACAGCAATCTGTTTTAGCTTGGTCGGCGGCTTTATTGTTCTTAATAACTGGGTGTTGAAAGCGGCCAATAGCCTAAAAAGCGAATACCGAGGGTTTTTACTCATCACTATTGGCTCACTTGTTTTTATTTTGGGTGTTGTTGCGCTTATTAGTTACGTGCTTCAATTAGAAGCGGCCTATGGTTGGGTCAATATAACTCGCATGGCCGTACATACATCGGTTGGCTTTTTAATGCTGGGCGCAGCAGGCATTCATCATGCAATCCGCTGCACTCCTGGATCTTTCTCTATTTTTAATTTAAAATTACTACCGTTAGTTTTAGCGTTGGTTTTATTTCTTCTTACTATCGCTTTGTGGGAAGAAATTGGCAAAAAAGAACTGCAGCATATTGACGAAGCAACAAAGAAGGAGGTCGCATTAATTGAAAAGACCTTGCTTGATAACATCACTGATTCAGTGGTTTCACTACAACGGATGGCACAGCGTTGGGAAACCCGAAATGGCACGCCAAAAGAAGAATGGCTTGCAGATGCTTATAATTATGTAAATGATAATGAAGCACTTACCGCGGTTGAGTGGGTAGATAATAGTTATCATGTGCGTTGGGTAGAGCCTTTGAAAGGCAATGAGAAAGCGATAGGGCTCAATATTGCCTTTAATGCAGAGCGCAAGGCAGCGTTACGAAATGCTGCAGATGCCAGTGCAATTACTATTACCCCACCGCTTTATTTAGTACAGGGGTATAGTGCGATTATTGCTTATGTGCCGATTAACATAAATGGCAAATTTGAGGGTTTTATTGTGGGTATTTACAATATTGCTGAATTTTTGAAATCGAACACTATGCAACGGATTAGTGATAGTTTCGATATTACCATTATGGATGATGATAAAATCGTTCACACATCTGTTGACCCGCAGAAGTTAACTGAATTTACAAAGTCTGGAGGTCATATAGTTCCAGTATATAATCGTAAGTGGGATGTTTATGTAACTCCAAAGAAAAGCTTTATTGCTCAATTGAAAACCTCGCTCCCCGTGGCTATTTTGATAAGTGGTTTGGCGATTTCGCTCTTACTGGGTTTTGCAACTTATTATGCATTAGTGGCGTTACAGCGTAGTAAATCGCTTGAAGAGGGGGAGGTGTTTCAGCGGCTTATTCTTGGTAATCTCCCCGATATTGTGTTTGTAAAAGATAGTAATTATCGCGTAATTAACAATAATCCAGTGTTTGAAGAGCTGTTTTCAACGACGTTAGAAACCCCTTCGGAAAACTCTCCTTCTAATAAGGAATGGCATATTGATGTTGAAGAGTTCTTAAGCTCGTATGATGAGTTGGCCTTTAAGGATGGTTATGCGGATGGTGAAAAAACAATAACTTTGCCCACGGGTGTACAAAAAACGCTTTATCTCCAAAAAATTCGTTTCGAAAATTTAGCGGGTGAAGGTTTCCTTCTTTGTATTGGCCGCGATATAACCGAGCGAGAGAAGTTGATAAAACAGTTAAGCCAATCGAACGATGATTTGCAAAATTTCGCCTATGTTGCTTCGCATGATTTAAAGTCGCCGCTTAGAGCGATTGATAACCTTAGTCAGTGGATTGAAGAAGATATTGCCGAGACGATATCTGGCGAAACTAAAGAGAATATGAAGCTGATGCGTACTCGTGTGAAGCGCATGGAGAAATTGCTAGATTCATTGCTAGAATATGCTCGGCTTGACCGTAAGTTAGATGGTAAAGATCAGAAATATATTAGTGGTAAAGAGCTGCTAGAAACCATTGTAGAGCTTGTTGATTGCCCGGAAACATTTACCATCAACGTAGATGAGGGGTTTGCCGCACTTGAACTGCAGCCTATGCCATTGCAGCAGGTGCTATTTAATTTAATTGCAAACGCTATTAAGCATCATGATAAGCCCGCTGGAAATATAAGAATATCCGTCACCGAAAATAATAAGGAATATCTGTTTAGTGTGAGCGATGATGGGCCGGGCATCGCACCAGAGTATCAAGATAAAGTGTTTGAGATGTTTCAAACTCTAAATTCGCGAGACAAGGTCGAAGGGAGCGGCATGGGGCTGGCATTAGTGAAAAAACTGATAGACTTAGTGGGCGGGAAGATTACGCTTGAATCGCAATTGGGCGAGGGCGCAACCTTCCGCTTCACTTGGCCTAAGTCATAAAATAGTCAGCTATTAGCGTGTCGGAATGATACGCACTTCTACGCGGCGGTTTTGTGCGCGGCCAGATACGGTATCGTTGCTAGCAATTGGCTGACTTTCGCCCATACCTTTTTCAGAAAGGCGAGAGTAAGGAACGTTTCGGCTTCCTAAATAACCCGAAACGGCAGCCGCACGGCGCTGTGATAGGCTGTAATTGTAGTTATCGTCACCTGTGCTATCGGTATGGCCAATCACGTTAATATTTGTATCGGGGTATTGTTTTAACACATCGGCAACATTGTTAAGTGTTCCATAGAACTGCGATTGAATGTTGCTGCTATCAACGGCGAAAGTGATACCACTTGGCATGTTAAGTAAAATTTCGTCCCCACTGCGTTGAATATCTACACCACTGCCTTCCAAATTGTCGCGTAGTGCGCCTTCTTGGCGGTCCATATATTGCCCTACTGCCGCACCGGCTAATGCACCAATACCCGCACCGACGGTAGCGCGTTGGCGGCGCTCTGTAGAGCCATCACCCGTAAGCGATCCGAGGCCAGCGCCAATAATTGCGCCAAGGCCAGCACCTTTAAAAGTGCTGCCGTTATTGTCGTAGCTATCACTGACTTGTTGGCAAGCTGCTAACATTGTAGTGGCAGCAATAACGGTGATAAGTTTTTTCATGGAGTTCTCCTAATAGGTTATACACTTATGATACGATGGGGAATGTGAAACCCTACGCATAAAAATACGATTTATTTAATTATTCTGCTGAAGATAGTAAATCATAATACAATTTTCATCACTATCATTGGTCAAATCCCAGCTAATTGCTGAAGGTGCGGCGAGCAAATCGCCGCCATTAACGCAGCCGCTAGTTTCCCAAGTTCCATCACTTGCCATTTGGTTGATGAATAACACTTCGCCCGAGCTAGCATTGCCATCATCTACTTTTTCATCAACTGCAAATGATTCAGCACTATGCATTACCCCTTCTAGCGAGGCGTTGGAACGCGAGCGGTTAAGCACGAAATAATTACCAATTTTACCGTAAGGAAAGCCGTAACTTAAACCAACTCCAGCATCGCCAATGCTTGCCTCTGGGAGGTCAATTCCAGGTACAGGAGTCGAGGATATAATACCAAACTCTCCCTCAATCATTTCCGCCAAACTAAGGTGGAACCATGGTAATGTATCGTCAATGGCTTGATCGCCATCGCCATCGCAATTAGCGGGTGTCGGGTCGCAACTAGGCCAGTAAGAAGAAGCATCGGATAAATCGCCAGGCAGCTCCTGATATTTTGTTTTAAATGTATCTACCGAAATTTGATATTGCTCTAATTCTGATAGGCTAGCGTTAATTTCGCCAGAACGAATCAGGCCTTGGCCTACTATAATACCGCCAATTATCAATCCAATGATTACTAAGACGATAGAGAGCTCCAGCAAGGTAAAGCCTTTTTTAAGGATATCGTTCATGAAAATGCCTATCGAAGGGTAATGGAAAATTATGTGAGGCAAAAACTAGCTCAAATTTTATTAAAAGTTAAGACTATATTATAATAGTTACCGTATTATGAGATTATAAATTACAAAACTACGGAGTTCTAATGAAATATAAATTTATAGTTTCTATTATTATAGGTCTAGCGGTAACGATATCGCTTCCTCAGTCTGCGGATGCAGCTAGAACCAGAATCCCAACAGATGACTCATCAACTCAAAGGGAAGATGAAGAGGCCGC